>JBCCLG010000150.1:0-9280 GCA_039027015.1 Acidobacteriota bacterium
CAGGCCGACGGCCGCGATGGCGATAGCGGCAGCCGCGACCCAGCCGAGCCAGCGGGTCGGATCGCTGGCGGGCGGCTCTTCCTCGACGGGAAAGCTCAAAACGTCGCCACCCGCGGGCTTTTGAGCCTCTGCCGGGGCCGGGGTGGGCTGAGCCCGAGCGGCGGAAATCGCGGCGACGGCGGGCTGCTCTTGATAGAAGTCGCGAGCCTGCGCGGAGAGCCGCGTCCGCAGGCTGGCGGGAAGGGGCTCTTCGACCCGAAGCATCGCTAGCTCGATGGCCGCGGCGGCCAGCTCGAACGATTCCGGATCTAGATCCTGGGCGTGGGGCAGCAACTCTTCCAGCTCTTGTTGTTGATTGGATTCGAGGCCTTGAGTGGCTCGGTCGACCAGCAGCTCCGTGGCTCTTTCGGTGGCGCTCATCACGTGGCTACCTCCCCGAGGGGCTCGAGATTGCCGCCGCTGCGGGCCAGGATTTTTCGCACCTGCATCAGGCCCCGCCGGATGTAGGTCTTCACCGAGCCGATGGGAAGCTGCAGATAATTTGAGATTTCGCTGTGCGACATGCCTTGATAGACGGAGAGCATGACGGCCTGCCGCTCCTTGGGCTTCAGCTGCCCGATGGCGCGGGCCGCAAGGTGGGCGTCCGTTCGCTCCTCGATTTTCGAGGCCGCGATGTCCGGGACGATCTCCAGCTCGGAGTCGATGGTGGTCGCCTCCGGCCGACGGTCTTTCTGGCGAAAGAGGTCGATCAGGCGCCGACGGGCGATCATGGCCACAAAGGTGGTTTCTGAGGCTTTGGCGGAGTCGAAGTTACCGGCGTTCTTCCAGATCGACAGGAAAATCTCCTGCACGGCATCTTCGGCCTCTTGGGCGGCTCGGGTATGGCGGCGGGCGAGCGACCACACCAGTGGCCCATAGCGATCGAGGCATTCCTCGGCCGCTCCCGGTTCTCCGGCGCCCAAACGGGGGAGAATGTCTTCTTTCAAGTCCTGCGCTCTTGTGCTGACGGTGAGTGTGGTGCTTCTTCAGGTCCGCAGAGAGCCTCCCGCCCGAGACGGCGGCGCGCGGGCGACGCTGTCGGGAGGGAGGCTCGGCGGACGGGCGCCTGGGCTGCCGCATCGATGCGAGGCGGCCTGCAGGAACCCGGTCAGCTATCTAGCATACACGCGACCGGAAAGGGAGTCCGGCCGACTCAGGGGAGGAGAACGGTATCGATGACGTGAATCACGCCATTCGATGTCTCGATGTCGGTGGTCACGACCTTGGCGTTGCCGATCATCACGCCGTCGGTGGTGTTGACCGTCAGGTCACCGCCCTGCACGGTCTTGAAGGACTTGGCGCCCACGACGTCGGAAGCCATCTTCTTACCGGCGACCACGTGGTAGGTGAGAATGGCGGTCAGCTTCTCTTTGTCGGCGAGGAGGGCTTCGATGGTGCCTTCGGGCAGCTTTGCAAAGGCGTCATCCGTGGGAGCGAAAACGGTGAACGGACCCTCGCCCTTCAGGGTGTCGACCAGGCCGGCAGCCTTGACCGCGGTGACCAAGGTCTTGAAGGAGCCGGCGTTGACCGCGGTATCGACGATGTCGGCCTTCTCCGCGAACGCGGAGGAAGCGAGGAAGAGCGAGGCGATGGCGACGAAGACGAGAAGGGGTTTTTTCATGGTAATCAATCCTTTCGGTTATGGCTCTACAGGGTTTGATGACGAACAGAGAAGGCTGGCCAGCCCCGAAACTGCGACGTTGGCTGGAGTTTCGCGAAGTGCTCTCCGATGGATGTGGAGAAGTTCCGAGAACGGGCCTCAGAGGCCCCTCAAAGGGTCCTACGGAAAGCCTCGGGAGGTCCTCGTTTGGGGATTGATGGAGAGTCGTAAGATCAATAGACGCAGACTTTAGCGTGCGTCTCTAGAGAGCGCTTGATCGCCGTCACGTCCCCGCGCGGCGCCGCGCTCTCGAGCTCTCGCGCGGCCTCAAAACGGCCGGCTTCGAGACGGTAGGGCGCCGCCGGGTCGCCCAAAAGACGCCTCAAAATAGATTTAGATTGCTCGAAACCGCAGAAATATGCTCTCTCGGTCATTCGGAGCTAAATTGATAGATCTCCTCGCCAAGGGTAAGGGCCGCTGCGCAAGGAAGCGCGGCGGCGTTGATCCTCAATCCCGTCTTTTCTCGCGTGAAGAGACAGAGGCGCAAAAACCCTCGGACCGCTCGACCGGGCGGGCCGGCGGTCGGCGCGCTTGCGCCGCGAACGACGCGGGGCGGAGAGCCTTTTCCCCCCATGGGTTCTCCGCCCTCGGGGTCCCGGCTTTGCCGGGTCCCTTTCCGCCCGCCGTCGCGTCCCGCCTCGGCACTCCTCGGGGCGCGGCGGCGGGGTCAGGAGAACTCTGGAGTCACGGCTGGGTCGCCGCCCACTCGAGGGTGTCGCCACTCTCGAAATCGGCCGCGAAAATTCGCGAAGACTCTCCCGAGAGCACCACCAGCGAGGCCGAGCGCGGCGGCAGAACGAGGCCGCTCAGGGCGCTGCCCGAGACCGCGACGGTGCCCGCGGGGGCGAGGGGGGTAGATCCGTCGAAACGATAGACGGGAGCCGCGCCGTCGCTGAGAGCTTCGCCGGCGACCGCTACGGAAACCTCGAGGGCTGAGATGTCCCGGTTGATCAGGATCACCCACACCTCGCCTTCGGGACCCGCCACGGCGTAGCTGCCAAGGTCCGCGGGCGCGTTGGAGGTGGCCCGCACGCTCTCCCCTTCGATCCTGGCGCCGTCGCCGTCGTAGTTGAGGAAGAGCTCAAAGGCGTCCTCGACGCGGCTCCCCGGCTCGGGAGCGACCCAGCGGGTCGCGAGGTCGACCCCCTCGCGCCCGAAGAGCGCCAGAACCTCGGCGTGCGCCACCGCGCTCGAGGCGCCGTTGTCCTCTCCCCAGCGATACTCGGTGATGGCCAGCCGGGTGCCCGGGCAGCGATCTTCGATCCACGAGCGCAGCCGCGGAATCAGGAAGATCGGCTGGTTGATCCACGAGTCCGAAACGTGGCTCGGGTCCCACAGCTCGGCCACCGAGCGCATGCGCTTGGCCGCGTTGATCGGATCTTCGCTGGGGCCCTCGAGTCCCGAAGCGCCGCCCTGGGGGTAGAAGTGCACGTCGAGGTAGTCGATCGGGCGCACGCCTTCTTGCTCAGCCGCGCAGTTCTGCTGGAGGTACCACTCGAGCAGAGGCAGGTTGTCGTGGGCTTCACGGTCCGGCCCCTCGGTGCAGGAGCCGTTGGGAAAGGCGACGTCGGCGGCCGAGCTGAAATAGGCGCACCAGCCCCAAACCACCGGCCCGAAAACCTCGGCGGAGGGGTCGGCTCCCTTGATGGCGCTCGAGACGGCTAGCGTACGGCTCCACAGCTCGTCGTCGGTCAGAGGCGTGGTGAAGACGTCTCGATGGGTGGAGTTCCAAAGCATCGGCTCGTTGTCGACGGCCCAGAATTTGACTCCCCCCTCCTCGGCGCGGCCGACCCGAGAGACCACGTGATCGACCCAGTCGCCCACGAACTCGGGGGTGATGGCGAGGGAGGTGTCCGCCGGGTCGTTGCCGACGATCACGCCCTCCGGGGAGCAGAAGCCCGTGGTGTTGACCGCCGGGTCACAGGTGCCGTCGCCGCTGTCCGCCGAGCACCAGAACGGCGGATCCGGCTCGTAGAAGCGGCACTCGTCGAGCCGCTGCGGACCGTATTTCTGCTGGGAAAAAGACCACTTCTTCTCGCGGGTGTCGAGGGCCGTCCAGCCGATGGCGGGAGCCGTCATCAGCACCTCGGCGCCGGCGGCCAAAGTCTCGTCGATGAAGATGTCGGAGCTGGAGCCCTCGGGTAGAAGAGCCTCGTCGCGGACCTCGTTCACGATGTTCTGAAAGAAGTAGTCGAAGGCCGTGTTGTGGACCGCCGCCCGCCAGTTGTAGCGGGTCATGGAATTGCCGCCCCAGCGGCGCACCGGATAACCCACCTCCGCCACCCTGGCGGAATCCCCGAAGGCGACGCCGTAGATCCAGGGATTGATCGCCCGGCGATCGGCCGAAGGGTCGACCTCAACCTCGACCGCGGTGGGCGGCGGCGGGGGCGTTTGATCGCGCAGCAGCCGAATCTCGTCGAGAAAGAGGGTCGGCTGATCCCCAAACTCGGTGCCCTGAAAGATGATGCCGTCAAAAAGGCCCGCGACGAGGCCCGCGGCGCGCAGATCGAGGGTGCGCACGGTAAAGGCGCCGGCCGCGGGCGGCGCGATCTCCGCCGTGCCGATCTCGTCGGTGCCGAGCTGGAGCAGCAGCCGAACGCCCTGGCCGCCCGCCGAGCCGCCGTGAATCTGCAGCTCGACGTGCGACCAGTCGGCTAGGTTGAGGGGGGTGCTGGCGCGGAAGTACACGCCGCCGAAATCGTCGGCCTCGAACGAGATCGATCGGCTGCCGGCGGCCACCGGGGCCGGGTTGTCCATCGAGTGCACCGCCCAGCTCCAGTCCTGGTAGCCGGCGGCGACGGCGTCGTCGTAGAGCACCTCGTCCTGGGCCCAAGCCGGGGAGGCCAAAAGCGCCAGGGCGCAGAGAGACCGTAGCGCGTGCGAGTTCAGATCCATCGGGCTGCCTTTCGGGTTGTTTATAGCAATTCTTGCATGAATGTCCGAGAAGGCAAAAAAGCAGGATTCATCGGCTTTCGGCGCGCGTTTCGGAGGCCTCGCGAGCGCCGATCGCGAGAAGAGGGTGAAACGGTCTAGAGGAAGTGCGCACTAAACCCGCACCGAGGGGCTGCGGCGCTCCGCCGCACCTCGGCCATCCGTTCCTGCGACAACCCGCGAGACACCCACTCAAGGAGACAACCTATGAATCAAAAAGCATGGAGCACCCTTCTCACGCTGATCCTGATCGCCTCTTCGGCTTGGGCCGAAGAGAAGAACGAAAGCCGGATGCCCGGCGGCGAGGCCGAGGTCGAGCGGCGCCTTGACGCCGCCGGCGCCGCGCAAAAAGCCGTTCCCTTTCCCACCCAATGCGGCCTCTCGACCCCCGACTTCGTGGTCACCGGCTCAGAGCAGCTGGGCCTGGACGAGCACTGCTTCCCGAGCGACGGCGGCGGCAGCTTCGGGCCGCGTTCCTCGATCGCCGGCCCTCAGATCGTCGACGGCATGGACGTCGCCGACATGGATAACGACGGAGACAACGACTTCCTGGTGTGCGACGGCCTGGCCGGCGAGGTGTATCTCTACACCCAGGGGCCGCCCAACGTCTTCACCCCGACCCTCGCGGCCTCGGGCATTACCTCGGGCGTCGGCGGCAGCGTGTTCTGCACGTCGCTGCGCGAGGCCGACTTCAACGGCGATGGCCTGAAGGACTTTGTGGTCGGCGATAACCGCGTCACCGCGGGTACTTTCCTCTATCTGCAGGGCCCCGTGGGCTCCTTCAGCCAGGCGGCGAGCCTCGACGTGTCCTGGGCCTCGCCCTCGGGCGCGCCGTGCAACTGCCTGTTTGGAATCGCCGCCGGAGACGTGGACGGCGACCTGCGGGACGACGTGATCGTGCTGGGCTACACCGGCGCGGGCGCTGGCCAAGTCTGGTTCTACCAGGGCGACGGCGCCGGTGGCGTGGCGCCGCCCGCGCTCGCGCTCAACGTGTCGGCCGATTTTCCGGTGGTCGGCTCGCCCACCGGCCTGGCGCTCTTCGACTTCGAAGAGGACGGCGATCTCGACATCGCCGTCGGCGGCTCGTTCGACGGCTCCCACTACATCTACCTCAACGACGGGCTCGGCAACTTCACCGCCCCCGCGGGGTCGGCTTTCACGCTCGGCAGTTTCTCGGGTCTCGATTCCTTTGACGTGACCGCCGACGGTCGCGAAGATCTCATGGCGGTCAACTGGTTCAATCGCCGCCTGATCTACACCCAGAACCTCGGCGGGGTCCTGGCCGCTCCGGTGCCGGTGGGCGCGCTCGACGGCGCCAGCATCGGCATCGGCGCGCCGTCCCGCCCGGCGGATCGCGATTTCAGGCTCGACCACTTCAAGTGCTACCGCGCCCAGGATCCCGAGCCGCGCGACCACGGCCTGGTGGGCCTGCGCGATCAATTCGGCGCCGTACAGGCGAGGGTCCTGGAGACGGAGCGCTTCTGCAACCCGGTCAACAAACTGCACGGCGGGGTGGTCACCGAGATCCTCGACCCCGACGCGCACCTCGAGATGCTGCGCATCGAGGCCCAGGAGCTGCCGAGCCGCGTGGTGTCGGTGAGAAACCAATTCGGCGCCGAGCAGAAGCTCGAGACCGGCCGCGCCACCCATCTCGCCGTGCCGACGCAGAAGATCTTCCCCAACGACCACCCTTTCCCCCGCTCCCTCGACCACTTCAAGTGCTACGAGGCGTTCGGCGAGGCGGAGACCATCCCGGTCGGCCTGAAGGATCAATTCGGCTCCGAGCCGGACCTCAAGGCCTTCCTTCCGCGCCTGCTGTGCAACCCGACCCAGAAGCGTCACGGCGGGGCTTTGACCCCGATCCAGAACCCCCTGGATCACCTGGTGTGCTACGAGCTTCTAAACACCGAGCGGATCTGGGATTTCACCCAAATCCGCAATCAGTTCGGCGGCAACGAGCTCTTCCTCGAGGAGGCGGACCTTCTGTGTCTGCCGTCCGCGAAGCGGGTTCTCGAGTAGCGGCAGCCGCCTAGTCGGCTCTCAAGCCGCCCGCGCCGGACGCTCGACGGGAATCGAGCGTCCGGCTTTTGCGAAGAGAAAGAGGACCTCGACGCTAGCCTTCGAAGTACGCCACCAGGGCGCTCACGAAGAGGCGCTTCGACAGGCGGCGGTCGATCTCGCCCTGTTCGCGAAGCTCCTGCAGGGAGCCGGCCACGCAGGTGGCGTAGGGCAGGAAGGGCGGCCGGCCCTCGAAGCTGCAGGGGATCTCGGGCAGCTCGAGGCGCTCGTCGCTACGCACGCCGTAGAAGCGATTGCGCACGCCGCCGGGCCAGAGGATCTCGACCCGGCCTCGATTCTGGTCGCCAAGGCCGAAGATCTTCTCGAGGGCGTGCTGCGAGAGATGGCTCGAGCCGCCGACCACCGGCGAGATGACCGTTTGGCCGTGGCGCGGGGTGAAGGAGACCACGGCGCCGATGCCGTCGCGGTTGACCCGCGCCCCCGACACGAGGCCGATCGAGCCGCGGGGCGTGATCGCGGCCCAGCGGTTGCCGTTATCGCTCGAGAGCTCAACGGCCAGGTCGCCCTCCTCGGGCAGAATGCCGCTCCACACGGAGCCTTCCGGGGTGGGCACGAAGACCTGGATCCCGAAGGCGGTGGGGTCGAGGGCGCCCCCAGGGGTAGAGGGCGAGTCGACCAGCGGCAGCGACTCCTGGCTGCGGATGTTGGCCACGGTCACAACGTCTTCGAAGCCGTTGCCGTCGAGGTCTCCCAGCGCCACGCCGCGCACGTTGCGGCGAATGTGGATGGTGCATCCCGCGATGGGCTGGCCGGAAGAATCGAGGCACGCCGGGTCGTCGGGAAAGGCCGCGGTGTCCACCTCGAATTGGGCGCTGCAGCCCTGGTTTTGCAGCAGGGCTCCGGGGTTGTCGGCGACGACCACCAGGCTGGTGTCCAGCCCGCCGTGGTAAAGGATGTCGAGGTCGGCGTCCTTGTCGTAGTCGAAGATCGCGCTGCCCCAGCCGAAGGCGGAGGGCAGGCCGCCCGTGCCCTGGTCCGTGAAGCTGCCGTCGCCCGCGCCGAGCAGCCAGCGGCTGGCGGCGAAGCCGACGGGCGGCGGAAATCCTCCGAGGCTGGCGGCGCCGAAATCGCCGAAGTTGGTGGCGAAGAGGTCGAGGGTGCCGTCGCAGTTCAGGTCGCCGAAGTCGAGGCCCATCCAGGTGCCGGTGCGCTGCGGTCCTTCGATCGGCCCGCCTTCGAAACGGCCGGTGCCGTCGTTGAGGTAGACCTGGAGGAAGCCGCGGTCGATGCCGCCGGCGAAGGCGAAGCGCAGGGCGGCCTGGTCGTCGGCCCACACGAGGTCGAGGTCGCCGTCGAGGTCGAGGTCGACCAGCGAGATCGCCCAGGTGATCGTCGGGTTGCCGTCGCGACCCGGGCCGAAGCCGGTCGTGTTCTCGAAACCCGCCTCCACGCTGACGTCCTCGAAGCTCAGCGAGCCGAGGTTTTTAAACAGCTGGTTGTGCTCGTTGAGCGAGAAGGCCACCCGCGAGAGCGCGCGGCTGTCTGTGGTGTCGGCGGTGTTGGCCACCGCGATGTCGAGCAGGCCGTCGCCGTCCACGTCGCCCACCGAGCAGCTGCTCGACCAGCGCTCGCCGCCGCCGATTCCGCTGTTCGCCACCCTCACGAAGGTGCCGCCGCGGTTCTCGAAGAGCAGGTTGTCGTCATGGCGGCCGAGCACCACGAGGTCTGAGTCGCCGTCGTTGTCGAGATCGCCGAAGCAGACGCCGGCGCTGTCCTGCTCCGTGGCGTCGACGCCGGTACTCGTCGCGACGTCGACGAAGGCGAGCTGGTCGGAGTCGGCCAGCAGGTTGCGGAACAGGCTGTTGGCCCTGTCGGGTCCGTTGGTGGCGTAGATGTCGAGGTCGCCGTCACCGTCGAAATCGAAGAGGGCAACGCCGGGGTAGCCGCCGGTCATCTCCGGGATGTCCACCCGGTCAAAGAAGCCGATGGGCTGCGTCAGGGAGCTCTCCGCGAAGGCCTCGACGGTGGCAAATTCGGGAGACCGGCCCTTTGAAAATTCGATGCCGATGCCGTCGTCGGCAACGTTGTCGTAGGTCACGCCTCCCGACGCACCCTGATCCGCTGCCGCGGGCGGGGTGAGGGTGACCAAAGCGGCCATAAGAAAGAGAAGAAAGACACAGGCTGTCATGCGATGCATGAAAGTCCTCCAGGGGGTGGGCGCCCAAGCGAACGGATCTAGGCGATCGTGCTGGCGCTTGAGCGCGAAGTGAATGTAAATAGGTCAATCAGAGGCAAAATTATAAGGTAAATAATTCTGATTGGCGAGGTGATCCGCAGGCGCAACCTAGGCGTTTGCGCGCCGTATTAATCTCACTATGAGAAAAAACTCTCTCTCTGACCTGGCACTCGACATCCTCTTAATGCTCTTCGAGCAGGCTCTCGGCTCGGGCGATTTGGCCGAAGGAGTCGGCCGCCTGCGCGGTCGCGAGGTGCCCCTCGCGACCTATTACCGGCAGCTGCAGAAAGCGGTCGACGAGGGCTGGGTCGAGATCGAGGAGCCCTTTTCTCATGCCTCGGAGCGCTCGGGCCCCGGCAGACCCGAGCGGCTCTACCGGCTGACGCCCGAGGGCG
>JBCCLG010000151.1:0-9228 GCA_039027015.1 Acidobacteriota bacterium
CCCTGGCGGTGGCCGCGGCGCGGCGTCGCCGCCCCCAGGCGGCTGGGGCCCAGGAGGGGCCTTTTAGTCTTTACACATAACAAGCACCAGGTCACTCGGTAGAGCCTCGGCTCGGTTTGGGATACCGAGACTGAAATGAAGGTAGATGCCCAAGAGTATATAAGCAGGAGACCTGGGCTCCGCGCCTTCCCCGCCGTACGGCTCGGTTTAGCGCAAGCCCCCGGGCGCCAGCGTCATGAGATCGCTGACTGCCAAAGCGCCCGGGCTCCAGAAGCCCTCGCCGAACTCCGCTCCGATCTGCAGTCCGAAGTGACGGGCCCGGCCCTCAACGGCGAGGGCGTACTCCCGACTGGCGACTTTGGTCGCCGGCTCCTGCCTGGAATCTCCAGGGCGGTAGAGCTGGCTGTCGTAGCAGGCCAGCGCCTCGATTTTTCGCGGCCAGGATTCGGTGACGTCCATCACGAAGGAGGGCTCAAACGGGTCGTGCTGCATGTAGGAGAAGACGGCGGCGGGGCGGTGGGGCGGCGCGGCGGTGCGGCCCGCCGCGCGGCGGCGTAGCCCGGCATAGAAGCAGGCGTCCTTGACCAGCCGGTAGGCCCTGCCGTGGTCCGGGTGGCGATCTTCCGGAGCCGGCCCGAGGATGATCTCGGGGCGAAGCCGCCTCAAAACGTCGATCAGAGCATCCTCCTCCTCGCGCCCCCGGCGCAGCCCGCCGTCGCCGCAGTCGAGAAAATCCACGCGGGCGATGCCGAGGGCCTCGCCCGCCCGCTCGGCCTCCGCCCTGCGCTCCTCCACCGTGCCTCGGGTGCCCGCCTCGCCGCGGGTCAGGTGCAAAATGCCGACCGCTCGGCCGTCCGCCGCCAGCTTGGCCAGGGCCCCGCCGCAGCCAAGCTCCGCGTCGTCGGGATGAGCGCCGATGGCGAGCACGTCGAGACGGGCCGAGGAATCAACCACCGGAAGCCTCCGAATCCCCGGACCGGGAGACGCGCGAGCGGTCCAGGTGGAGGATCGACATCCTTCGCGGATCAAGGTCCATATCCTCGAAGAGCGCCTCGACGAGAGTTTCGCCGTGCTTGATCCACAGGAAAGCGGTGGCCAGCGTGCGCTCCTGGAGCGTGCCGCCGGGCAGCACTGCGGTCTTCACCTGCTCGATTCGTTTGCGCCAAACGTCGTGGCGTCGGGCCACGGCCGCGGAGATCTTAGAGGTCAGCGCGTCGAGTCCGCGGTCGATCTGGTCGCCGGTTTTGCGCAGCGGCTTCTCGAGGGTCTTGTCGATCCCGAGCACCGCGACCTCGAGGCTCGCCAGCTGCTCGGCGATCCTGCGGCGCACCGGCGTCACCACGTCGTCCGCCAGGCGCTCGGCGAGGGATTCGTCCACCGGTCTCCCGAGCAATTCCTCGAGGGGCAGGTCGAGCTGCTCGAGCCATCCGGCGTGGCGACCTTCGAGGGCGAGGGTCTGCGGCCTGAGGGTGGTGTGCACCGATCCGAGGCCGAGCAGGGCGTGGGTCGCCTTGGCCTGCGCCATATAGCTCAGCTCCGCCGGCCCGAGCACCGAGAGGGTGGTGCCGAGAAGGGCATCCTGCACGGCGGGCCTCGCCAGAACGCCCGGGCTGACCGCGGGGCCGGCGAGCAGCTCGAGCAGCTCGTCCACGGAGGCCTCGAAGTCCTCGAGGCCGCGAAGTGCGAAGCGATCGTCGCCGCGCCACTCGATGCGGCGCCTCTTGCCCTCGTGCAGCAGAAAGAGCGGACTCGCGCCGGGCTGCGGGTGAACCTGAAGCGCGTGGCCGCGGTCCACGACGGCGCGATCCGCCTCGGCATAGGCCTGCTGGAGCCGCGAACGGTTCTCGATCAGCGCGCGCAGCACCGGAGCCGAGTGCTCCTTGACCGCCGGCAGCAGGGCGTCGAGATACAGCGGCGCTCTGTCGCCGAGGATGCCAATCATGAGCGCGATGAAGGCGTCGCCCACCGTTTGTTCCGGGCGGTAGATTTCGAGCACCTGACGCAGCCTCTCCTGGGCCTCGTCGCCGCGGGCGATGGATTCGAGGCCGCGGGCGACCTCCTCCATGGCCGCGCCGAGGGGTCTGGGCCCCACGGGCTCGAGGGGCGCCGCGTCTTCTCCGAGGTCGAGCTCCCGGGGGCCCTCCTGATCCAGGACGGTGGCGCGGGCGATCTCGGCCCAATCGTGATCCTCGGTGGCCACCCAGAAGACGGCGATCGCCGGAACGCCCTGGGCCTCGAGCGCCTCGACATGGCGCAGGGCGGCGACGGTTTTTGAGAGGGCCATGAGGGGACCGCCCAAGAGCCCCGGCTGCTGTCCGGTCACCACCACGCGGGTGGCGGGATCGGCGAGCTTGGCCGCCAGCTCGCGGGCGGCCGGGTGACCGTAAGATTCGTTGGCCTCGCCGAGGGCGCGCGCCAGGCTCGCGCGGTCGACCAGGCCCGAGGGCGCGGGCGCGGGCCGCGAGAGGTCTCCTCCGGGAGACCACAGGTCGATCGGATCGAGCAGGTCGTGGTCCTGACCGTCGCGGAGAAGAGCGGCGGGCAGGGCCGGCAGGCGACCGTTCGAGAGGTCGATCCGGAAGAGCCCCTCAGGCTGTGGGCTTGCGTCCGACGAGGATGAGTCGTTCGCTGTCACGATGATGGGCCTATCCATCGAAGTTGACGTAGAGCGCCTCGACCTCCAGGCCGGCCCAGCGGGCTCCGATGGTGACTTCGTCTCGGTCATAGGCGCGCACGCTCTCGAGGAAGCTCTCGGGACGCTGGCCCGGAGCCTCGAGGCGCATGCGCTTGTTGATTCGGCGGGTTTCAGAGTCGTACCAGCGCTCGATGTGCACCGTCAGGCCCTCGCGCTCCACCACCTCCCGATGGCGCAGCTGGGCGATCACCTGGTGCCTGTTCATGAAGTCGATCATGAACAGACCGCCGGGCTTGAGCAGCCTCACGAATTCCTCGAGAACCCTGAAATTCTCGCGTTCGCGGGCGAAGTATCCGAAGGAGGTGAAGAAGTTGAGCACCAGATCGAAGCTGCCGTCGCGAAACGGCAGCTGGCGCATATCGCCGGCCGCGCAGCGCACCCTGGGAGGGTGAGCGAGCAGGGTGATCGAGAGATCGACGCCGAAAACGTCCGCGCCCTGTTCGGCGAGAGCCGCGGTGTGCCGCCCCGCTCCGCACGCCAGGTCGAGCACCTGGCCGGAGAGGTCAGAGTCCACAAAGCGCCGAATGAAGGTGACGTGACGCGCGGCCTCGTCCTCATCGCGGTGGGCGTAGAGGTCCAGATACTGCTGGCCGAACCATTCTTTGTACCAGGCCATGGCGCTCTCGACGGGGAGGAGAAGTGGTGGGTGCTGAGAATTGACGGGAGCCAGGTCGGCGGGTGCGGGCATGCTAACAAGGCGTGGTATCACCAGATTCCGCGCCCGTGGGAGATGAGCGAAGAGGCGTGGGAGAAAGGGGCGGAGCGCGGGCGAAAGCGCAGGTTCTCCGGGGCAGATAAAATCAGCGGGCCATGAGCCTCACTCACCTCGAGCCTCTCCCCCTCGAACCTCTTCGCCTGGGCCCTCACGTGCTGCGCACGCCCACGGTTTTGGCGCCGATGGCCGGGGTGACAGATCGCGACTTCCGCCTGATCATCCGGCGCATCGGCGGCGTCGGACTGGTCACGATGGAGTTCATCTCCTCGAAGATGCTGATGATGGGCGACAAGCGGATCCGCAAAATCCTCACCTACGAGGACGAAGAGCGGCCGCTGTCGATCCAGATCTACGGCTCCGACGCCCGCACCATGGCCGACGCTGCCCGGGTGGTCGAGGAGAGGGGCGCCGATATCGTTGACATCAACATGGGATGTCCCGCCAATAAGGTGCTCAAAGGGTGCGCCGGCGCGGCCCTGATGGGCGATCTCGGGCTCGCCGAGGAGATCGTGCGAGAGGTGCGGCGGGCGGTGAGCATCCCGGTGACGGTGAAGTTTCGTCTCGGTCTCGACGATCGCCGGATGAACTTCCTGGAGCTGGGCAAGATCTGCGAACAGGAGGGGGCGGACGCCGTCGCCCTGCACGCACGCACCGCCAAGCAGCGCTTCTCCGGTTCCCCTGACTGGTCTCGAATCGCCCTGCTCAAGGAGACCCTCGGCATCCCGGTTCTGGGCAACGGCGATATCCGCACCGCGGACGACGCCCTCGAGAGGATCCGCCAAACCGGCTGCAACGGCGTTTTGGTAGGCCGGGGCGCTACGCGCAATCCGTGGATTTTCAAGCAGATCGCCGCCCGAGCCTCAAACGGTCTCGAGGCCGAGCCGACGCTCGAGGACCGCCGTCGGCTGATCGTCGGCCATTTCGAGGCGCTGATCGAGCGTGAAGACGAGGCCTACGCGCTTCATAAAATGCGCACCTTCACCCAGTGGTATAGCCACGGGATCCCTGAGGGTCACAAGATCCGCCGCCAAATCCAGAAACAGCCGACCTGCCGGGCGCTGATCGACGTCTTAGAGCGCCACATCGAGCGTCACATGGCGGAGGGCGAGTCCGCGCTCCGCGGTCCGGCGGCCGCCTAAGAGGAAGGGAATCCAAGACGATGGGCGAGAGCGGCCGATTCGACGAGGTGCGGGAGGAGCAGGTCCGGGAGCTGGAGATCGACCCCGCCGAGGTGATGCTCCGCCTGCCCGCGATCGCCGAAGCCTGGAACGGGCAGTGGCAGCAGGAGAGCGCGCGCTCGGGTCGCCTCGGCCTGCCGGTCACCGCGGGTCTTCGGCGAGGCTGGATCGCCGGCCAGCTCGAGGCCGAGGAGCGGCCCGACGACCGCAGCCTCGTGACCTTCCGCATCGACGCCGGCGAGTATCTGGTGGACAGGGCCTCGGTGACGATTTTGGTGATCGCCGCCTTCGGCGCCCTCTCCACCCTGGTGGCGCCCTTCTTCCCGCGGCTGCTGCCTCTGGTTCCGATCGGTATCTTCCTGGCTCTCTCGGCGTGGCTCCTGATCGTCGCGCGGCTGCGCAACAGCGGGCCTGAAGAGTTCTTCGACCAGCTCGAAGACGGCTCCTGAGGCCGCTTTCGTGCGCCGGACAACCCGGCTATCATCAGCCGACAGGCCTCGCGCCCGAATCCCCTACTTCCCAGGCCTGCGGAGGAGCCCGCCTCATGGTCAGTCGCCCGATCAAGCATCTGCTCACCGGGATCGTCGATTACGCCGGCCTCTTTCCGCCAGCCAAGCTGGACATGGAGCCCGCCGTCGCCGAGTTCGGTCGCCAGCGCGCCAGCCGCGACGCGTGGATCCTCGGCCGATTCGTGGTGCCCGCGGCCCGGCTGGAGGAGCTCGAGCGGGCCTACCAAAAGCTCGGCGACGGCGAGGCGGAGTCAGGCCCCTGGCGTCTCTCGGTTCTCGTCGGGGGCGACGCTGCGGCGGCGCGAGCTCACCTCGACTCCTTCAACGCCCGCAACGCCGGGTGGGCGGTGGCCGACGCGATCGAGACCAAGCCCTCCTCGACGAGCGAAATCGACCGCGTTGCGGCGGCCTTTGAGGGCTTCGAGATCTTCTTTGAGCTGCCCCACGACCGCGATCCGGGAGACCTCATGGCGGCGGTTGCTCGGGTCGGAGGTCGCGCCAAGATCCGCACCGGCGGCGTGAGCCCGGACGCCTTCCCGTCGATCGGCGAGACCGCCTCGTTTCTGGTCGCCGCCCATCGGGCGGGAATCCCGCTCAAGGCCACCGCCGGCCTGCATCACCCTCTACCCGGCGAATACCGCCTGACCTACGAGCCCGAAAGCCCCACGGGCACCATGCACGGCTTCCTGAATCTGTTCATAGCCGCCGCCTTCGTGCGCTTTGGGGGACTCGGGGAAACCGAGCTGAAAGAGCTGCTCGGCGAGAGGAACGCCGGCGCTCTCGAGTTTTCGAGCGCCGGCGTCTCGTGGCGCGGGCACAGGCTCTCCGCGGAGGCTCTGGCCGAGGCGCGGCGCGAGATGGCGATCTCCTACGGCTCGTGCTCCTTCCAGGAGCCGGTGGATGATCTGCGGGCCCTGCACCTGATCTGATCTGCTTCGATTGAAAAGACCCTGAAGAGATAGATTTCGACGCGCCCCTGGCGCCTGGAGACCACGGTTCATGTCAGCCTCCCCAGCCTCCCCCTACGACGCACTCGAGACCAACGCCACCCATGACCCGGGCCTGCGCAGCTGGCTGGCCTCGGCCAACGAGTCGGGAACGGACTTTCCGATTCAGAACCTTCCGTTCGGCGTCTTCCGCGGTTCCCAAAGCGAGGCCGGGCGGGTGGGCGTCGCGATCGGCGATCAGATCGTCGATATCGCCGCGAGCCACGCCGCGGGGGCCTTTGCGGATCTCGTCGCCGGCGACGCGGACCCGGATGCCGCCACCTCGGCGCTCGGAGCCTGCGGCGGCTCGACCCTCAACGCGCTGATGGCCCTTGAGCCGCCCTGCTGGTCGGCCCTGCGCCGGGTGCTGCAGGCCGCCCTGGCGGAAGGCTCCGAGGTGCGGGACCTCATCACGCTGGTAGCCGCCTCGGGCGCCGAGATGCTGCTGCCGGTGGAGATCGGCGACTACACCGACTTCTACTGCTCGATTCACCACGCCACCAACGTCGGCAGCATGTTTCGCCCCGACAACCCGCTCATGCCGAACTATAAGCACCTGCCCGTGGGCTACCACGGCCGGGCGTCGTCGGTGGTGATCTCGGGCAGCGAGGTTCGGCGGCCGTCGGGCCAGAAAAAGCCCGCCGACGCCGAGCGGCCGATTTTTGGACCGTCGGCGCTGCTCGACTACGAGCTGGAGGTCGGCTTCTTCATCGGCACGGGCAACGCCCTCGGTGAAGCTCAGCCGCTCGATCGCTGCGAAGACCAGCTCTTCGGCTTCTGCCTGGTCAACGACTGGTCGGCCCGCGACGTGCAGGCCTGGGAATATCAGCCCCTGGGACCCTTCCTGGCCAAGAGCTTCCAAACCTCCATCTCGCCGTGGATCGTCACCACCGAAGCTCTGGCGCCTTTCCGCGTGCCGGCCTTCGAGCGCCCGGAGGAGGATCCACAGCCTTTGCCTCACCTCCAGTCGGAGCGCAATCGCGCGCGCGGCGGCCTCGATCTCGAGCTGGAGGTCAGCCTGGTGAGCGAGAAAATGCGTGCCGGGGGCGCCTCACCGCATCGCCTTTCCTGCGGCAACTTCCAGTTCATGTACTGGACCGCGGCTCAGATGGCCGCCCATCACTGCTCGAACGGCTGCAATATGCAGCCCGGGGACCTGCTGGCAAGCGGCACGGTTTCGGGTCCTGAGAAGGAGAACCGGGGCTGCCTGCTGGAGCTGACCTGGCGCGGCGCCGAGCCCGTGGAGCTTCCGGGCGGCGAGCAGCGTAAGTTCCTCGCCGACGGCGATGAGCTGATCCTGAGCGGCTGGTGCGAAGGGGAGAACGCGGTGCGCATCGGCTTTGGCGAGTGCCGCGGCCTGGTGCTGCCGGCGAGCTGACGGCATGGCGAGCGGCGGCAGCAGCGGCGGCGAGCCGATCTGGACGCCCTCTGGTGGGCGCCTCCGGCATGCCGAGATGAGCCGTTTTCTGGAGACCGTGGCGTCCGAGGTTCCCGGAGTCGACGACTATCCCGCGCTCTACCGCTGGTCGGTCGAGGAGCCGGCGGCGTTTTGGCGCAGCCTGTGGCGCTACTACGAGCCGACCTGCTCTCAGAAGGCAACCTCTACCCTCGAGATCGAGGCCGGCGAGATGCGCGGCGCGCGCTGGTTTCCGGGGGCGCGCCTCAACTTCGCGGAAAATCTGCTGCGCCATCGCGACGATCGCCCGGCGCTGGTGTGGTGGGGCGAGGAGGGCAGAGGCGGCGACCTCAGCTATCGCGAGCTGTACGGCCAGGTAGCGCGGATGGCGTGCGTTTTTGCGGATTTTGGGGTCGTCCCGGGCGATCGCGTGGCCGGCTTTCTGCCCAATCGGCCGGAAACCGTGGTCGCCATGCTGGCGGCCGCCAGCTTGGGCGCGGTGTGGTCCTCGTGCTCGCCGGATTTCGGCACCCAGGGTGTGCTCGACCGCTTCGGGCAGATCCGACCCAAGATTCTGCTCGCCGCCGACGGCTACCGCTTCGGCGGCAAGAGCTTCGATTCCCTGGCCAAGGTGCGTGAGGTGCGCTCTGCGATTCCGGAAATCGAGCGGCTGGTGATCGTGCCCAACCTGGCGGCCGATCCCGAACTCGCGGCGAACGAGCTGCTGTGGCCGGATCTTCTGGAGGCGGCGGTTGAAGCGCCTGAGATTCCGTTCGCCCAGCTGCCCTTCGATCATCCGCTCTACATCATGTATTCCTCGGGCACCACGGGCCTGCCCAAATGCATGGTGCACGGCGCGGGCGGTACTTTGCTGCAGCACGTCAAAGAGCTGATGCTGCATACCGATCTGCAGCGTGGGGACCGCATCTTCTACTTCACCACCTGCGGCTGGATGATGTGGAATTGGCTGGTTTCGAGTCTCGCCGTGGGCGCGACCGTGGTGCTCTACGACGGATCGCCGCTGAAGCCCGACGCGGGCATCCTTTTCGACATGGCGGCTGCGGAGCGGTTGAGCGTCTTCGGATGCTCGGCCAAATATCTGGCTCTGATCGAAAAAGAAGGGCTGCGGCCGGCCGAGGGGCGCGATCTCTCGAGCCTGCGGGCGGTGCTCTCCACGGGCTCTCCCCTGCTGCCCGAGAATTACGACTACGTCTATCGCGAGATCGGCGACGACCTGCAGCTGTCCTCGATCTCCGGCGGCACCGACCTGATTTCCTGTTTTGCCCTCGGTAACCCGATCGCTCCGGTGTACCGCGGCGAGCTGCAGACTCTGGGTCTCGGCATGAAGGTCGAGATCTTCGACGGCGACGGCCAGCCCCGGGGCGCCGGCGAGGCCGGCGAGCTGGTGTGCACGGCTCCCTTCCCCTCCATGCCGGTGGCCTTTTGGGACGATCCCGAGGGCGAGAAATATCGCCGCGCCTACTTCGACGTCTTTCCCGGAGTGTGGCGCCACGGCGACTGGGCCGAGATCACCGAGCGGGGGGGCCTGGTCATCCACGGCCGCAGCGACGCGACCCTCAACCCGGGGGGCGTGCGCATCGGCACCGCCGAGATCTACCGCCAGGTCGAGCGCGTCGACGAGGTGGTCGAGAGCCTGGTGATCGGCCAAAGCTACGGCGACGACGTGCGCATCGTGCTCTTCGTGCGCCTGCGCGAAGGCCTCGAGCTCGACGACGCGCTGCGCGACCG
>JBCCLG010000152.1:0-9216 GCA_039027015.1 Acidobacteriota bacterium
AGCTGCAGCTGGCCGACCACGTGAGGCGGCGTGTAGGCCTGGTAGTCGACCGGATTCGGCAGGATGGAGTAGAGCGGCGCGGGGTAGAGGCCGAGGGCGATGCACAGGAAGGCCGTCAGCCCCATGGCGATCCGCATATTGAGCGGCGCCTCGCCGTCGACCGTCCGGCTGGTGTGACGCTTACCCTCTTCGGTGGCGAAGAAGGCGCTGTAGGGAATCTTGATGCCGGAATGCTCGACCACCCCCGCCGACGCCACCAGCAGCAGCAACGACACCCACACCAGGTGCGCCTCGGCCGCCGCGGTCATGGTCAGGCTCTTGGTGGTGAAGCCGCTGAAGAGCGGCACCGCCGAAATCGACATCGAGCCGACGATGCAGAAAGTCGCCGTCCACGGCATCTTTCGGTACAGGCCGCCGATTTCCGTGGCGCGGCAGGTGCCGGCCTTGTAGAGCACCGCGCCCATGGCCATGAAGAGCAGGCTTTTGTAGAGAATGTGGGCGAAGGCATGCCCCGCCGCGCCGTTGATCGCCATGACGCTGCCGATGCCGACGCCCACGCACATGAATCCCAACTGGTTGTTGAGGCTGTAGGCCAGCACCCTGCGCAGGTCGTTCTCGAGCACCGCGAAGGGAATCGGGAAGAGGGTCATGACCAGGCCGAGGGCGATCAGCTCCTCGGTGCCGGGAAAGCCGCGGGCGAAGGCGTAGATCGCCATCTTGGTGGTGAACGCCGAGAGCACCACGGTGCCGGTATGGGTGCCTTTGGGATAGGCGTCCTGAAGCCAGTTGTGCAGCAGCGGGAAAGCCGCCTTGATCCCGAAGGCCAGAAAAATCAGCTGGGTGGCCGCGGTGGCCTCGAAGATCGAGCCCGAGTGCAGGCGCTCGAAGCGCAGCGCCTCGCTGCTCCACTCGGCGTCGTGGAGCCGCATCAAGACGCCGGCGAGGAGCACCACCCCCGAGGCGACCTGGACGATCAGATAGCGCATGCCGGCGCGGAAACACTCGGCGGGATCGCGATCTTCGCTGCGGTCGTCGGGCGACCAGATGAGGAAGACCGAGGTCACGGCCGTGAGCTCCCAATACACGAAGAGAGTCACGAAATCGCCGGCCATCACCGCACCGATCGCCGAGCCGGCGTAGGACAGGGCCGCCACCTGCTCCCACGCCCGCTGCGCGACGTGGAGGCTGTAGACGGCCGTCAGGATGGCCACGATGTGGAAGACATGACCCCACACCATCGAGAGGCCGTCGGCCCGAGCCGGCTCGAGGATCAGGCCGCCGAAGATCTCCACCGACAGCGGCGAGCCGGCGGGCGCGACCCCCATGAGCAGGTGGGCGTAGCTCGCGACGGGCAGCGCGAGCATCGCCACCCGGCGCAGGGCGAGGGGCAAAAAGGGCAGAACGAGGGCACCGAGCACCATCACGATGCCGGGAAGGCGGTGCATTTGGGCCAGCAGCTCAAGCACCGGCGCTCTCCTCGTGACCGCTGGCGTCCGGCTCATGAGCGGCGGCGTAATAATCCTCATCCCGCCGGGTCAAGGCGCCCAGAACCCGGGCGGCGGCGACCAGCGCGGCGAAGGTCACAAATCCCCAGCCGGCGTGGAAGCCAAGCCAGCCCTCGTAGCCGAAGTGCAGGTGATCGTAGCTGTGGCCGAAAAGCCGGAAGACCCCCTCGAGCACCACCGAGAGCGCACAGCCGGCGAAGAGCAGCCTGCTGGCCCTGCCGGGTGCCGAAATCCACTCCAGCGCCCGCACCAGCGGCGTCACGGCAGCATGCCCTCGAGAAGGGCCACCAAAGGGTCGGCGGCAAAAAAGAGGGCCAGGCAGCCGGCGGCGGTGAGCACCGGCGGCAGCACGCAGAGCAGAGGTTCATGGACCTCGTGGGGAGACTCGGGATCCTCTTCGGGGGAAGGACGCGCAAAGGCGCGGCCGATCACCGGCATCAAATAGCCGATGGCGAGCAAAGAGCTCAGCATATAGAGGCCGAGGATCGGCGCGTTGTCCGAGTCGAGGGCGCCGCCGGCCAGCAGCCACTTGCTCCAGGCGCCGGCAAAGGGCGGAATGCCTATGATCGAAAGGGAGCCGACGGCGAAGGCGCCAAAGGTCCACGGCATGCGCCAGCCGAGGCCGTCGAGGCGGGAGATCTCGGCGCGGTGCGCCCCCACCAGGATGGCGCCGGCGCAGAAAAAGAGGGTGATCTTGCCGAACGCGTGGGTGACGATATGCAGCCCCGCGCCCACCACCGCTCGCTCCGAGACCAGGGCGGCGCCGAGCACTATGTAGGCCAGCTGGCTGATCGTCGAATAGGCTAGGCGACGCTTGAGGTTGTCCTGAAAAAGCGCCACTACCGACGCCGAGAGCAGCGTAAAGGCCGCGACCGCCACCAGCCACTGGGCGGCGCCGGTACCCCGCAACAGGTCGAGCCCGAAGACGTAGACCACCACCTTGGTGAGGGTAAAAACGCCCGCTTTGACCACCGCCACGGCGTGCAGCAGCGCCGAGACCGGGGTCGGCGCGACCATCGCCGCCGGCAGCCAGCGATGAAAAGGCATCAGCGCGGCCTTGGCCGTGCCGAAGGCGAAGAGGGCCAGCAAAATCGGCAGCCGGGCGTCCGAGACCTTGCCCGCCAGAATGCCGCCCGGGCGAAACTCCGTGGTGCCGGCGGCCAGCTGGGTCCACACCAGGGCGAAGAGCAGAAAGGCGATCGACGTGCCCATCAGGATGCCCAGATAGACCCGGCCCGAGCGCATGGCCTTCTCGCTGCCGCTGTGGGTGACCAGCGGGTAGGTCGAGAGGGTGATCGCCTCGTAGAACACGAAGAGGGTGAAAAAGTTGGCCGAAAAGGCCACCCCCAGAGCGCCGGCGATGGCCAGGGCGAAGCACACGAAGAAGCGGGTTTGGTGATCCTCCCCGTGACCGCGCATATAGCCGATAGCGTAGATCGAGGTCAGGATCCACAGGCCGGAGGCGACCAGCGCGAAGACCAGCCCCAGGGGCTCGAGGGCGAACGCCAGCTCCAGGCCCGGCAGCACCTCCACCAGCTCGAGCCGGGGCCGCGCGCCGGCGCGCACCGCGGGCAGCAGCACCGCGGCCACCACCGCGAAGAGGCCGCTCGCCGTCACCAGGGTGGCGGCCTCGCGCAGGTTGCGGCGCCGCTCGCCCAGGAGCATCACCAGAAGGGCGGTGCCCAAGGGACCGAAGGCGGCGACGGCGAGGGCCAGCTCGGGGGTCACGGAGCGCCCTCGATGAGCATGCGCGCCGCCATTTCCGCCAGGCCGACGGTGGAGTCGGTGAAGATGCCGAAATAGAAGCTACAGCCCACCATCAGCCAGGTCGGGGCGAGCATGGAGAGCGGCGCCTCGCGCACGGGCGCCTCCTCGGGCGGCTCCTGGAAGTAGGCCACCTCGACCACCCGCCATACGTAGAGCACGGCCAGGAGCGAGCTGACCAGGGTGAGCGCGGCGACCGGCCACAGGCCCTTCTCCACCGCTCCGGCGACCAGATACCACTTGCTGACGAAGCCCGCCGTGAGCGGCACCCCGATGAGCGCCAGGCCGCCGCCCACGAAGGCCGCCATGGTGAAGGGCATGGATCGGCCCAAGCCGCGAAACGACTCGATTCTCGAAGAGCCCGTGCGCAGCACCACGCACGCCACCACCAGGAAGAGACCGCTCTTCATCAGGGCGTGGTTGAACAGATGCACCAGGCCGCCGGTCAGGCCGGTGACCGTGGCCAGGGAGAGTCCGAGCACCATATAGCCGATCTGCGACAGGCTCGAATACGCCAGCAGGCGCTTGACGTCGTTCTCGAAGATGGCCAGCGCGGCGCCGGTGAACATGGCGAAGACGGCCAGCGGCAGCAGCACGGCGTCGAGGTGAAAGGTGTCGAAGGCGAACGCCGCGCCGAAAACCGTGAAGACGAAGCGCGCGAGCACGTAGAAGGCCACCTTGGTGGCGGTGGCGGCGAGAAACGCCGTCACCGCGGAGGGCGCGAAGGTGTAGGCGTTGGGCAGCCAGGCGCCCAGGGGCAGGAGCGCCAGCTTGAGGGTGGAGCCGGTGACGATCGCCGCCATCGCCACGAGCACCGTTCGGTTCGGCCCGACCTGCTGCAGCCGCGAGGAGAGGTCGACGATGTTGAGGGTGCCGGTGCTCATGTAGAGCAGGCCGATGCCGAGCAGGATGGCGGTGCCGCCGGTGGTGCCGAGCACGAGGTAGCGGAACGCCGAGGTCAGGGCCCGGCGGTGACGGCCCATGGCGATCAGGGCGTAGGAGGAGAGCGACGAGATCTCCAGGAAGACGAAGACGTTGAAGGCGTCGCCCGCGCTCGCCATGCCCAAAAGACCGGTCATGCAGAGCAGAAAGGCCGAGTAGACCAGGTAGTGGCGGCGCTCCGGGATCTCGGCGGCGAAGCTGCGCGGGCTGGCCGAGAGCACCACCGCGCTGATTCCTGAAACGATCAGCAGCACCAGGGTGTTGACCGGCTTGAGTCGCAGCTCGATGCCCCACGGCGGCGCCCAGTCACCCACGAAGTAGGACAGCGAGAGGGCGTCCTGCAGCAGCACCTTCTGGAGCAGCAGAAAGGAGACCCCGAGGGTCAGCCAGGCGGTGACGGTGGCGATGCCCCAGGCGAGCCTCGAGCGCCGGACCAGAACGCACACCGGCGCGGCCAGAAGCGGCAGAACGACCTGCAGCACCGGCAGGTTCGACGTCACGATCTCGCCCAAAGAGCCCGCGGCGGCGGCGGTATCCGCGCTCACCCACCGCCCTCCTGGGCCTGGATATCGTCCTCCTCGATGGAGCCGAACTCCTCGTGAATGCGCACCACCAGAGCCAAGGCCAGGGCGGTGGTGGCGATGCCGACCACGATGGCGGTCAGCATCAGCACGTGGGGCACGGGATTGGAGTAGACCGCGTCTTCCCTGCCCTGCACATAGATCGGCGCCGTGCCGCCCTCGACCTTGCCCATGGTGATGTAGAGCAGGATCACCGACATCTGGAAGATGTTGAGGCCGATGATCTTCTTGACCAGATTGCGTTCGGCCATCAGGACATAGAGGCCGATCATCATCAGGACGACCACCATCCAATAGTTGTAGAGGCCGAGAATCGCCATCACGGGGCGCCCTCCTCGTGGGCTTCCCGGGTTGCCGGGCGCAGCCCGCGGCCGGCGAAGAGGTAGAAGAGAAGAATCATCACCGCGGCCACCGCCAGCCCGACGCCCAGCTCGATGAACAGGATGCCGTAGTGCTGGCCGTGCAGAGGGTCGTGGGCCAGGGTGTTGTAGCTCAGAAAATTGCCCCCGAGCAGCATGGTGAGCAGCCCCACGGAGCCGTAAAGCAGCACGCCCGCGGCCACCAGAATCTCGAGGGAGCGCGGCGAGATGGCCCGGCGAGCGCTGCGCAGGCCGAAGACCAGCGCATAGAGCACCACCGCGGCCGCGAAGATGACGCCGGCCTGGAAGCCGCCGCCCGGCCCGTAGTCGCCGTGGAACTGCACGTAGAGACCGAAGATCATGATCAGCGGCACCAGGGTCTTGGCGCTGACCCGAAGGATCCTGTTGCGCCTCACCGGCCCTCCTCCGCGCCCGGTTTCCCGGCCTTGGCGGCGGCGGCGAGGGCGGCGACGCGGCCCAGGTCGACCGGCTCGGTCAGCTCCTGCTCGCCGTCGGGCCTGTAGCGGCCGCCCCAGAAGCAGGAGCACCCCGACCGCCGCGGCAAAAACCACCGTGGTCTCGCCGAAGGTGTCAAAGCCGCGGTAGGAGGCCAAAACCGAGGTGACGATATTCGGCGGCCCCACTTCGTTGACCGAGTCCTCGAGAAAACGCGGCGCCATGTAGTTGTGAATCGGCGCCTCGGGGTCGCCGTAGGCCGGCATGTCGAGGGTGCCGTAGATCAGCAGCCCGCCGGCGATCAGGCAGAGCGCCAGCGGCACGGGCTCGACCTTGCGGCGGCGCCGCTTCTCCCTGCGCTGGGTGATCGCCAGGGTGGCGAGCATCAGCACGGTGGAGATGCCGGCGCCCACCGCCGCCTCGGTAAAGGCCACGTCGACGGCGTCCATGACCATGAAGAGACCCGCGACCAGCAGACTCATCATGCTGGTCAGCATCACCGCGGCGAAGAGGTCGCGCAGGCGGATGATGGCGAAGGCGGTGATCACCAGCAGAAAGAAGAGAGGCACCACCAGAAGATCGCTGCTCATGCTCCGCTCTCCTCCTCGGCGTCGCCCTCATCCTCAACGGCGGCGACGCCGGAGATCTTGGAGGCGCCCGGCGAAGGCGGCTCGGCGATTCCGGGCCGCCTGCGAGATTCGGGCACGATGCCGTTCTCGAGCGACGCGCGAGCCAGGGCGTGGGAGGCCACCGGGCTGGTGATCACAAGGAAGGTCAGCACCAGCACCAGCTTGAAGAGAATCTCCACGAACGCGGCCCCGGAGGCAAAATCGCCGACCTGCAGGGCCAGGCCCGAGAGGATCAGCGCCGGCCCCAGGGTCTCGTTGACGCCCGCCGCGTGCAGGCGGGTATAGAAAGTCGGCATGCGCAGGATGGCGGTCGCCGCCAGGATCAGCACCAGGCTGCCGGCGCCGAGCAGGGCCCAGCTGAGCGCGTCGAGAATCAGGGCCACTCGGGATCGCTCCCCTCGGGGTCGAGGGCCCGATCGAGATTCGAAAGGTCGCCGTAGCGGGTGAAGCGCAAGACGGCGATAGTGCCGATGAAATTCATCAGCGCGTAGACCAGGGCGAGGTCCAGAAAGTCGGGCCGCCCCTTGAGAAACCCCAGGATGGCGATCAGCAGCACCGTCTTGGTACCGAAGCTATTGATCACCAAGATGCGGTCGAAGACCGTCGAGCCGGTGAACGCCCGCACCATCAGGAGCGCCATGCACACCAGCACCGCGACCATGGCCATCGCGAACATCAGCGCCGTCCCTCGACCCACTGCACCCAGCGGTTCATGGCGCCGGCCTCGAGGTCGTCGGCGGCCCGGCGCGAGATGGCGTGGACGGTGATCCGCTGCTCATAGGTGTCGATCGACACCGTGCCGGGGGTCAAAGTCAGGGAGTTGGCGTAGACCACCAGGCCGAGGTCCGACTCCTGGTCACCCTCGACTTCGAGGACCTCGGGACTCAGGCGGGTGCCAGGGCTCAGGCTGCGGCGCAGAACATCCAGGCAAGATAAGGTGATTTGCAGGCTGAGCCAGGGCAGGAAAGCGAGGCCGCGGGCGAAGACGAGGAGCGGCATGGCTTCGTCATCGACGATCCCCATGCGCCGGCACAGGGCGGTCACCAGGAGGGCCGAGAGCAGGCCGAGGGCCATCAGCAGGCCGTGGTCGAGGGTGAAGTGCCCCGACCACAGGAGCCAGCATCCCAGGACGCCCGCAAAGACAAACGCCGTCGCCCGGGGCCGCCCGGGATTCAACGCTGATTTTTCGCCTTCCGCCGCCATCGCCAGCAGGCACCTCGCTGTGGAGCGTCGGCCTCGCCGGGGCCGCGCGCTCCAGATTCATTCGCCCGTCTCTCGCTCTTCGGGGCAAGCGATCATATACAGCCGCATCGGCGACTGAAACCGACCGGCGGGCGCTCGCTCAACCCGCTCGGCAAGGCCGGCTCGGGCCCGCGATCAGGAGGCGTCCTCCACGACCTCGATCTTGCAGCGCGGCCCCTCCTTGTAGGACTCGAAGTGCACGAACGCCGGAAGGCTGTGCTTCTTGGTGGTCAGCCGGCAGTTGATCCGGGGGTTTTTGCTCGAAACGGTGCCCGGACGACGGGTCTTATACGACAAGCGGATCTCCTTCCACGCGCCCTCCAGCTCGAGGGTGCCCTCCTTGAGCTCGCTGACCCCTTCCTGACGGTACTTCTCGGCCTTCTTGCCGTCGTCATACTTGACCATGATGTCCAGGGTGTCGATGCGTCGCGACTCGGCGTTGAGCGCCGCGTGACCGGTCCACTCGAGAAGGACACCTTCGGCGCTCTCAAGAAGCGAAATGCTGAAGGTCGGGCCCCAAATCGGGATGGACTCGTCGGTGAGAACACCGATCTCCTGGGCGGTGGCGGGCAGGGCGGCAAGCGCCAGGCAAAGGGCGATAAGGGGTGCGTGTCTCCGGGTCATTTTCTTCTCCTCATCAGATTTCTTGTCGCTCAAGCGGTCCGCCGCCGTCGTCCCCAGAGGGCGCAGACCAGGCGATGCACCATTTGGCCATCGCCAACGTCAGGTTAGCTTGTACGCGCCGACAGGCTACCTGTTCGTGATCAATATATCTGACAATCCTTCACCAGACCCCAGGATCTCCGAGAAGAGAGCCCGGAAAGCCTCGATCTGGCGGTCCAGAGAAAAGTCCTTCTCGACCCTCGCGCGCGCCGCGCGGCCCAGGTTTTGAGCCCGCTCGAAGTTCTCCAGCAGCGAGGCGCAGGCCGCCTCGAGCGCCGCAGGATCCTGGGGCGGCACCAGCAGCCCTTCGCGACCCGACTCGATCGCCTCGGCCATGCCGCCGCCTGCCCGGCTCGCCACCACGGGCAGCCCGCACGCCATGGCTTCGAGGGCGGCGTTGGAGATGCCTTCGCTCCAGCTCGGCAGCACAAAGAGGTGCGAGCGCTCGAGCCGGCGCCGCACCCGCCGCGGATCCTGCTGGCCGAGCAGCCTCACTCTGCTGGCGAGCCTCATATCGTGGATCGTGAAGAGCAGACGCTGCTGCTCCTCGCCGGCCCCCACGATGTCGTAACGCACGTCGAGGCCTCGCTCCACCAGCCCGCGCACCGCCACCAGGGCATCCTCATAGCCCTTGACCCACGTCAGGGTGCCCACGGAGAGAAGCCGCCAGGGCCCCTCGGAGCCGCCCGGCGAGCGGCGCTCAGGCGGGGCGAATTCCGCCGGATCCACCGCCGGGCGAATCACCCGCCCACGGGCGGCGTCGAGACCGCGGGCGCGGGCCTGCTCGAGCATCGCCCTCGACACGCAGTGCACCCGCGTGGCCGCCTCGAAGGTCGCGGGCAGGGCTTCTGCCAAGGCCTGCCGGGCGGGATCGTGGGGCGCTACCAGGACCTGGGATCCGCGGCAGCTGAGCAGGCTCGGGATGCCGCCGAAGCGCAGGAGGGGCAGGTGGGAGAGCGCGGTGGCGTTCCACGGCAGGTAGAGGGCGTCGACCGGGCGGCGCAGGAGCGGCAGCAGCGGCCAGGCGCCTCGGCGCAGCAGCCGGCGACCGGCGGGGCGGCGCAGCGCCCGCAGA
>JBCCLG010000153.1:0-9185 GCA_039027015.1 Acidobacteriota bacterium
AGCGCCCTGCAGCCCGCACACCAGCATCGACGCGAGATCCTCCGCGGCGGCGACGGGCTTGAACTCGCCGCTCCGGGCGCCGCGCTCGATCTCGCGGGTGACCCACGCTTCGGTGCGCGACAGATACTCATCAATAAGGCTGCGCATGCTCGGTGGCAGCGTGCCCACGTCGGAGGCCAGCGAGCCGCACAGGCACATAAAGCCGCAGCGCTCGGTGTCGCGGTAGCCGTCGATGAGCAGCTCCAGCCGCTGGCGCGCGCTGACCTGCTCGCCGTCGAGCGCCTCGAGGGAGGCCTCGAGCTCCGCGACGTAGCGCCCGAGGAGCGCCTCGCCGAGATCGACCTTGGTCTTGAAGTGGTAGTGGATGCTCGCCGAGCGAATGCCGATTTCCTCGGCCAGGTCCGCGTAGCTGAAGGCGTTGAAGCCGCGCAGCTGAACCATGCGCTGGGCGGAATCGAGGAGTCTATCGGCGGTGTTTGGAGTAGCCATATCGCGAGACTATTAAGTACTAGGTAGATGAGTCAAATGCCGCTCCTCCGCGGCTCCTCATTCCCCCCTCAAAGCGCCGCTCTCCACACTCATAGGAGGTGGGCAAATCACCCGGCTTTAAATCTGAAATATAGGACTCTTAAGGTACCTTTTTGAGAGTTCATCACGGGGCCCAAGGACGAGAGGAATCTCACGCCGCGGACGCCATAGAATCCGCAAAAGTTCTGGGTTTTTATGGTGTTCAGGGAATCTTAAGAATAGTTTGTTTAATGCGACTCAATCTCAATAGAAGAGCCTTGTAAAACTGTTTGAAAAGGGCGCATCCAGCGACCGAACAGAGGGCGAATTCAAGGCCTGTACGAACGAAATCAAGGAGTCAGAAATGAACAAGCAAGAGCTCATCGATAAACTGAACGAGGACCTGGCAGGGGAGCTGAGCGCGATCATTCAGTACCTCACCTATGCCGCCAAGGCGACCGGTCCGTATCGCCCGCAGCTCGCCAACTTCTTCATGGAGGAAGTGGCCGACGAACAGATGCACGCCCAATTTCTCGCCAACAAGATCGTCGCCCTGGGCGGCGAGCCGACCACCATTCCCCGCCCGGTGCCCGGCGCCGACAGCAACCGCAAGATGCTCAAGGCGGTGCTTGAAAACGAGCGGCGCGCGACCCGCGACTACGCCGAGCGCGCCGAGGATGCCGAGGCCTACGGCGATAAGGGCCTGGTGGTGCAGCTCGACGATATGGTGCGAGACGAAAGCGGGCACGCCGAGGAGACGGAGCGCATTCTCCGCGACTGGCCGCTCTGACCCGAGGCTCCGCGCTGGCCCGAGCTGATCCCAGAGAGGGCCGCAAGACGGCTCGCGGCCCTCTCGCCGCGGGCCCTGCGTGCGAACCGGTGCCCGCCCGCTCAGGCCGCGACGAGCCACCAAGGCAGGGAGAGCACGTTTTCCGCCAGCCACTCGATGGTCTCGCCGCCGTGCAGCACGAGTCCTCCGGGGCAGCGGTCGCCATAGTCGGCTAAAAACTCGCGAACTCCCCTGGTGTCTCCCCACCCGGGTCGCGAGCTCGCCTTCACCTCTATGGGCAGCAGTCCGCCGGCTTGCTCGATCACGAAATCGACCTCGTGGCCCGTAGCCGTACGCCAAAAGAGGACCTCGGGGCGGGGGATCTTGGAGTCCTGCCAGGCCAGCAGATCGAGCAGAATCAGGGACTCGAGAGCGGCCCCCGAAAGCTCAGCCGCCCCGCTGAGGTGGTGGGCGAGCCCAGGATCACTCCAGAAGAGCTTGGGGGTCTTGACCAGACGCTTGGTTCTATTTACCGAGTAGGGCTCGAGACGCACGAGCTGGAAGGAAGTCTCGAGGAGGTTGAGATAGCGGTGGGTCGTCGGCCGCGAAAGCTGGATGTCTCTGCCCAGCTCCGCCTGATTCACTAGGCTGCCGAGGCGCAGGCAGGCAACGCGCATCAGCCGCCTAAAATCGATCAGATTGTCGATCGAGGCTAGATCCTGAAGATCTCTCTCGAGGTAGGTGCGCAGATAGCCCTCGTACCAAAGAGCACGCTGGGACCCTTCGCTGAGCTCGAGGGCAGGGATGGGATAGCTGCCCCGCATCACCTCGGTTCGCCAATCGACCGGCTCGGCGCGCTGGTCAGAAGCCCATTCATGCCATCGCGAGGCCGAGAGCGCGAAGAGCTCATCCCACCGGCCAGCGCGCCCGAGCCCCCTCTTTTCGGCCACCGTGAACGGCCAGAGGGGTACGTAGGTCGCCCGACCGGCCAGGGTCTCTGAGACCTTCTCCATCAGAAGGAGATTCGCCGAGCCGGTCAGGAGAAAGCGACCGGGTCGCCTGGGACGCTCCTCGTCCACCGCCTTTTTGACCGCGAGGAGCAGGCCCGGAACCCTCTGGACCTCGTCGAGGATCATGGAGGGATGACTCGCCAAGAACGCCTCGGGCTGGCGTTCGGCCCGCTGCCGGGTCGCCAGGTCGTCGAGGGTGAAATAGGGTCTCTCGGAGCCGTTTTCCCACTGCTGAACCAAAGTGCTCTTGCCGGTTTGCCGAGCCCCCATCATCACCACCACCGGTGAGACAGTGGCGGCCGTCTGAAGGAGGTCACCCGCCAGCCTGGGCAGTGGAGCACTCAACATCTTTCGATTATCGTTCATGACGTGAACGATTTGCAAAAATTTCGATCAATCCGTTCACGGCGTGAACGAAATTAGTTCACGGCGTGAACGATTTGCAGAGATCCTCGGGCCCACCCCCGAGGCTCGCGACGGCCCCGGGAGGCGGCTCAGGAGGCGCCCGGGCAGGTGGCGAAGGCGTCGGTGTCGAGCTCGGTCGTGGCCTGCTGGCCAATGGGGTTCTCGTAGTCCCGGCGCTCGCCGGTCACCGTGTCGGTGACGGTCACGGCATAGCCGACGTTGGTGGTTCCGGAGACGAAGACCCACACCCGATCGTTGTTCTCGCAGCCGTCGATGACCTTCACCATCAGCTCCCAATTGTCGGCGGCGAAGAACCAAAGCAGCCCCGTGAGGTCGGAGTCGCCGGGCACGGGGCGTCCGATGCCGGTAGTGCCCTGGGAGTCTTCGAAGGTGGCGGTCACCCGGTAGCGTCCGCCCAGGAGGCAGAGGGAGGACTCATCCGGCACGCAGCTCGGCGGCGCGGGGGGTCTTATGGCCATCACCAGGCCCCCTAGGAAATTTCGGAAAGCCGGCGCACCCGGAGCCCTGTCGCCGGTTTCGGGGTCGAAAGCGAGGACGTTGATCAGCGGCGGTGCGCTCAGCTCCTGGCTGACCACCCAGGCTCTGCCGTCGGAGTCGAAATCCAGACTGCTGTAAATAACCCCGAGACCGGCGAGATTCATAAAGCGAGTGGCGGCACCCGTCGAGGGGCTCACGGAGAGCAGGAGGTGCGGACGAGGCCCTACGGTTCGAGTCAGGGCGAAGAGCTGGCCGCCTCGAAAGGCGATCGAGCTCACGTCTTCCGCCCCGACGTCCTCGTCCCCGTCCCCGTGGAGAAAACCGATGCGCTTCTCTTCTCCGGTCCCGAGATCGAGGCGCGAGAGCCTGCTTCGCCTGGGATCGAAAACGCTCCGTTGCCTGTAGAAGATGCCCCCGGGCGCCGCGGCCAGGGAGCTGAAGGAGGGCTGATCGAGGGGCGATGCGTCGATCTCGGTGAGAGCGGCGCTTTCGAGATCCACCGAGAAGAAGGATCCGTCCTCGACGGTCACGATCAGCTCGCCTTCGGGAGTGAAGGTCAGGGTCGTCGGCCGGCTCAAGGCAGAAGCGCCGATGAAGGTTTGCTCGCCGGTGTCCGTGTCGAGCCGGAAAAGCTGATTGCCTTCGTAGGCGTAGATTTCGTCCGCTGAAGCGGGGCTTGCCCCTGCCGCCAGGACGCCGAGGAGCAGGGCGGCGAGCGCGCGCAGATCTGGCAGCGCACCGAGCGCTCTAGCTTTTTTCATGAGATTTCCTCCGGAAGAGAGTCTTGCGAGCGGGAGGCAAAGAGGAGCCGCGAGAAAGCCGCGCGGGGACCTCACGGGACCTCCCCAGCAGCGTCGTCGCAGATAAAAGCGTCGGTATCAAGGCGGGTGGGAACGGTTTCGCCGAGGGCGCTGGCGTAGACCCTCTCGGCGCCGGTGACCAGATCCGTCACCGTGAGCGCCACCTCCACGTTGGTGGTGCCGGCGAGAAAGACCCAATACCTGCCGTTATTCGCGCAGCCGTCCAGGACCTTGACCAGCAGCTCGCGGTTGGGCTCGTCGAAAAACCAGAACTGTCCCGAGTCATCGGAGCGATCCACCACCGCCGCGCCGGCGGCCTCGGCGCCGCCGAAGTCGCGCCAGTCGACGCGCACCTGGAAGCGGCCGTCCTGAAAGCACAGGGTCCGGGCGTCGCGCGGGCACGGGGTGCCCTGGCGCGGCCTGAAAGCGATCGATCGCGGCCCGAAGGCGAAGGGAAATCGGTAGCTCGGCGTCCCGGCCGCCAGGCCGCCGGTGGCGCCGTCGACGGCCACCAGCTGCAGCCCTGGCTCTCCGGCGGTCCAGTCCGAGAGCACCCAGCCGCGCAGATTCTCGAGGTCGACGGCCAGGTCCGAGGCCACGACCTCGGGAAAGCTGATGCCGAGGTCCTGGGCCACTCCCGTGGCCGGGTCGAGCACATAGACGCTGCGGTGATCCATGGCGAAGAGATCGCCGCCGCCCACGGTCTCGAGGGCGTAGATATCGAGGTCGTCTCCGCCCGCGGTCTCGAGGGTGATCGGCCCTAAAACCTCCTCATCGCCGGTCGTGAGGCTGCGCCTCAGCAGCTCGGAGCGGCCGAGCTCGAAGTCCCGGCGCACGGTGAGCAGCTGGCCGGCCGAGCCGAAGGTCAAGTCGCGGTATTGATAGCGCTCTCCGGTGTCCGCCGCGCCGCTCGAGAGCAGGCTGGCGCCGACTTCGTCCGCCAAATCGATGGCCCACAAACGGCCGTCGTGGGCGAGCCCTACGAGGCTTTGGTCGGGCGCAAAGGCGAGTCCCGTCATTTCGGCGGGCAGCTCTCCGAGGAGGCTGCGCGCCTGGGTCTCGGCGTCATAGAGCCACAGGTCACCGGCAGAGTCCGCGGCGATCAGCTCTCCGGCGGCCGCCGCGGGCGGAAAGAGAGTGAGGGCTGCCGCGACCGAGGCCAGGGCGCAGCCGGTGAGGCTCCGGGCTTGTCTCATAGGGGGTCTCCTAAAACGGGATTATTAATGCTAATTTAGCATAAGTGAGCGGATGGGGCTGGACTCGCGCAGGGTTGGATTCAACGCTTAACGCGGGAACGCGGACTCTTGAGGATCAAGCGCCCTAAAAAAGGGAGCGCCCTCGAGCTCCGGGTCCTCATCCGGAGCGGGCTCTCGCCCCCTAGCCGTCCAGGCCGGCGAGCCAGGACTCGACGGCCGTTCGCACCAGCTCCGCCCGACGCCACGGAATGAAGTGGTCGACCCCCGGCAGGCGCTGCACCTCGAGCGGCGCGCCGGTGAGCGTGCGCTCGGCGAAGTCGGCGTTGCCGGGAGGCACCAGGCGATCCTCAAGCCCCTGAAGAACGGTGACCGGCTGGCGGATCTCCGGCATCCGGACGGCGAGAGCCTCCAGCTCGCCGGCGAGGGGCAGGATTTCTCGGTTGGCCGTCCGCAGATCCCTCGGCACCAGGAAGGGCAGGGCCTGGGCGAGGCGCTGGTACCACCGCACCTCCTCGAGGTCGGGATCGAGGGACGGCGCGATCAGCAGCAGGCCGTCCACCAGGTCCGGACGGTCGACCGCCAGTCGAGCGGCCACCGGCCCGCCGAAGGAATGCCCCACCACCAGCGTTGGACCCCCGGGTCTGGCCAGGAGAGGCGCGGCGGCGGCGGCGGCCTGGCGCTCGAGGGAAGGCTCGAAGCGCCCGCGTCCCGACGCGCCGAAGCCCGGGCGATCCACCGCCACCAGGTGGGCCCTGGCGGCGAGTCCCGGGTCGGCCAGGTAGCCGCGCCAGGCTCGCCAGCTGCCCGGTGAGCCGTGGATGAAGAGGAGGGTGGGCGTTCCAGGCCCCGGCTCGCGGCCTGCCACCACCCAGGACACCGTCCGCTCGCCTACCTGGGCCGAGCCTCGGCTCCAGCCGGCGGGCAGCTCGGCCAGGCGCGAGCGGGCGGCGCAGCCCGCAACGCCCAGGAGCAGCGCGGCCGCGGCGAGCAGCCGGGTCGCGGCGGCGGTGGCCGGGAAGCCCATGATCAGGCTGCGCCCAGGATGCGGAGGGCGGCCTTGGCCGCGTGCGTGAACGCGTCCTCTGCGCGGGCTTGAGCCGCATCGTGTTCGAGTATCTCGATCAGCGCGGCGGCTCCATCGGCGACTTCGACGGAGGCCACGGCCGTCGGCGCGAGCGGCTCTCGGCGCCCACGGAATCTGGGCGAGCGTCTCGATGGCGCGAACGTCCCCCGGCCCGCGCCAGGGTCAGCAGCTCGTCCGCGGCGCGGCTCTTCTCGAGATCGTCCAGGTCACGAAAGGCCGCAACCCCGTAAGTCAAGGAGCGGGGGCTGCGGGCCGGATCGAGCTGCTGCAGGAAGCGCCGGTACTGCGGGGACTTCATGGTTTGAAGCGAGGCGGGTCCGGGCGCTTGGCGCGGCCTCAGCTCGCGCCCTCGGGAACCGGGAAGCCCCGGGCGCGCAGCAGGCCGCCGATTTCCGCGTCGCGCCCGCGAAAGGCGCGGAAGGCGTCCGCGGGATCGATGCTGTTGCCGGGCGCGAAGAGGAGCTCCACCATCTTGGCCGCCACCTCCCGGTCATAAAAGCCGCCGGGCGCCTCGGCGAAGGCCTCCACGGCGTCGGCGGTCAGCACGTCGGCCCACAAATAGCCGTAGTAGCCCGCCGAATAGCCCTCGCTCGCGAAGATATGGCTGAAGTGCGGCGAGCGGTGGCGCATCACGATCTGCTCCGGCAGGTTGAGCTCGGCGAGGGTCTCGCGCTCGAAGGCGCCGACGTCGAGACCCGCAGGGTCGACCGTGTGAAAGCGCATGTCGACCAGAGCGGAGGCTAAGTATTCGGCGGTGGCGAAGCCTTCGTTGAAGGTAGCGGCGCGGCGGATCTTCTCCACCAGCGAGGCGGGCATAGGCTCGCCCGTTTCGTGATGCAGAAGAAAGCCCTCGATCACCGGGTCGGTAAGCAGCCAGCGCTCGAGCAGCTGCGACTGGAATTCGATGTAGTCGCGAACGCCGCCGTAGAGCGACGGATAGTCGACTTTTGAGGAGAGGGCGTGGAGGGCGTGACCGAATTCGTGAAAGTAGGTCTCGGCGTCCGACCACGAGATCAAGACAGGCTCGCCGGGCGCGCCCTTGATGAAGTTGGAATTATTGGACGAGAGCACCGGCTGATGGCCCGAGACGGTGGCGTGGCCGCGGTAGGTCGACGCCCAGGCCCCCGAACGCTTGCCGGGGCGGGCGAAGGGATCGAGATACCAGACGCCGACCGCGTCGCCGGACTGCCGGTCGGTGACTCCGAAGACCCGAACGTCCTCATGAAAGACCGGCACCGAGCCGTCGGTGATCGCCGTGAACTCGAGGCCGAATAGCTCGCCGGCAACGAAGAACATGGCTTCGCGCAGCTTGTCCAGCTGGAGATATTGCTTCACCTCGTCGGAATCGAGGTCGTAGGTGGCCTGACGCACCTTCTCGGCATAGAAGCGGTAGTCCCACGGCGCGATCTTGAAGTCGGTGCCTTCGGCGTCGGCGATGCGCTGCATATCGGCGACCTCTTCCTCCACTCTCGCCAGCGCTGCGGGCCACAGCGACTCCATCAGCTCGAGGGCGCGCTCCGGGCACTTGGCCATGCGGTTCTCAAGACGCCACCGGCCGTAGTTCTCGTAGCCGAGAAGACCCACACGCTCGTGGCGCAGCTGCAGGATCTCGGCGATCACGGCGTTGTTGTCGTTCTCGTCACCGTGGTCGCCGCGGCTGTAGTAGTTGCGCCACACCCGCTCTCGCATCGCCCGGTCCTCGGCGTAGGTGAGGTACGGGTCCACGCTCGAGCGCGTGTTGAGGACGGCGAATTTGCCGGCCTGCCCGCTTTTCTCGGCCGTCATGGCGGCCGCCGCCTTGAACGAGTCCGGGAGGCCGGCCATCTGCGACTCCTCGAGGAAGAGGGTGTACTTCTCCTCGTCGGCGAGCACATTGTTGGCAAAGCGGGTGTGGAGCTCGGCCAGGCGCTCGTCGATCGCCCCGTAGCGCTCCCTGGCCTCGCCCTCGAGGGTGGCGCCGTTGCGCGTGAAGCCCTCGTAGAGCAGCAGAGCCAGCCGCTGCTCGGCGGCGCTGCGCTCCTTGATCTCCTCGCCTTCGTAAACCGATCGAACGCGCTCGAAAAGCTGCCGGTTCCGGTGGATCTTCGAGTAAAAGGCGGCGAGTCGGGGGGCGAGCCTCTCCTGGATCTCCCGGAACTCCGGCGAGGAGAGGCTGCTGCTCAACACCCCGTAATAAGGGTAGAGGCGGCGCAGGGCGCTAGCCGACTTCTCCAGGGCGACGAGGGTACTCTCAAAACCCGCCGGCTCGGCGCTGTGAGCGATCTCCTGAAGCTCGCGCAGGTACTCCTCCATAGCGGCCTCAAAAGCGGGCTCGATCGCCGCGAGGTCCATGGCGCCAAAGGCCGGCACGCCGCCGAAGGGGCCGGTCCACTCGGCCAGCATTGGCTGGCCCGAGGTGGCGGCGGCCCCGGCTTCTCGGTCGGTGGCGGGAGCTTCTTCAAGGGGGCAAAGGGAAGTCATCGTGGGGTCTCCGTCGGCGGCGTCCTGGCGGCGACTCCTTCGCCGGTCTGCACCTTCCACAGCGCGGCGTAGAGGCCGTCCGCGGTGAGCAGCTTCTCATGATCGCCGACCTCGGCGACCTCGCCGCGCTCCAGCACGTAGATTCGGTGGGCAAAGCGGATGGTGGAGAGTCGGTGCGCGACCACCAGGGTGGTGCGTCCCCTGGAGATTTTCGCCATGGAGCGCTGGATGGCCGCCTCGGTTTCGTTATCCACCGCCGAGGTCGCCTCGTCGAGCACCAGGATCGGGGCGTTTTTGAGCACCGCGCGGGCGATCGAGAGGCGCTGACGCTGGCCCCCGGAGAGCTTCTGCCCGCGCTCGCCCACCACCGTGTCGTAGCCCTGGGGTAGAGCCTCGATGAAGTCGTGGGCCTCGGCGGCGCGCGCCGCCACCGCGCTGCGCGCCGGAGAGGCGTCC
>JBCCLG010000154.1:0-9138 GCA_039027015.1 Acidobacteriota bacterium
GATATTGACCTCTTCATGACCCACCTCCTCTCGGAGACCAACACCCTCTATCTCAACGATGGCCAGGGGCTTTTTACCGAGCGCACCCTGACCACCGGCCTCGGCGCCAGCAGCCTGCCCTACACCGGCTTTGGAACCGCCTTCTTTGATCTCGACACCGACGGCCGTCTCGACCTCTTGACGGTGAACGGCGAGGTGCGAACGATTCGCGAGCAGAGGGAGGCCGGCGAAGACTTCCCCCTGCGCCAGGCCAACCAGCTCTTTCGCAACGCGGGCGCCCCGGGCCAGGCCGTGTTTGAAGACTGGACGTCCCGGGCGCCGGTGCTCGAGCGGGCGCTGGTCAGCCGCGGCGCCGCCTTCGGCGATCTCGACAACGACGGCGACACCGACCTAGTCATCCAGAACGGCGGCGGCCCGGTCCAGCTGCTGGAGAACACCCTCGGCTCCGAGCGCTCCTGGCTGGGCCTCCGCCTGCTCGACGCCTCGGGGCGGGACGCCCTCGGCGCGCGCGTCATCGCCGAGCTGCCGGACGCCCCTTCCCTGGAGCGTACGGCGCAGAGCGGCGGCAGCTACCTCTCCGCCGGCGACCCCCGGGTGCTCCTCGGCCTGGGCGATCGCGAGACCGCCCTCCGCGTCACGGTGCGCTGGCCGAGCGGCGCGCGCGAGACCTTCGAAGATTTGGCCGTGCGGCGCTACCACTCCCTGCGCGAAGGTTCCGGCCGGCCCGGGGAGGCGGGGCCGTGAGCGCCTCGCGGGCGAGGCTGGCGGCCGCCTTGAGTCTCGCAACGTGGGCGCTCGCGGGCTGCTCGGCGCCCCCCGCCGCCGAGGCGCCGCCGAGCTTCGAGCTTCCCCGCCTCGAAACCCTGGTGGACTCGAACCCGGAGGTGCGGCGGCAGATCGCGGCGGCCACCGAGCGAGCCGAGCGCCTGCTCGAGTCGCCAGCCGTGGGCGAGGAGGAGAAGGCCCGCGCTTTGGGCTCCCTGGCCATGACCTATCAGGCCTACCGCGACTTCGAGGCCGCCGAGATCTGCCTGGGCGAGGCCCGCCGCCGGGACCCCCGCGAGTTTCGCTGGGCGTACCTCGACGGCGTGGTCGAGAAGACCCTCGGCCGCTTCGAGGCGGCCGACGAGGCCTTTGCGTCGGCTCTCGAGCTGCGGCCCGGGGATCTCATGACGCTCGCGCGGCGCGGCGATCTGGCCCTTGAAACCAACCGACTCGAGGCCGCCAAGGCCCACTACGCGGAGGCGGCGGAGCTGGCGCCCGATCTGCCCCAGGTGCTCTACGGCCGAGCGCGCCTGGCGCTGCTCGCGGAGGACCCCGGGACGGCCCTCGAGCTGCTCGAGCGGGCGCACGTTCAGCAGCCCCGGGCCTCGCCGATTCTCTACTCCCTGGGAGTCGCCCACGCCGCGATCGGCAACCGGGAGAAAGCCCGACTCTTCTTCGAACGGGTTCCGCGCGACGCCCGCCTGCACGTGCCCATCTCCCTCGAGGATCCGATTCTGGCCGACGTGGCCGCGCTCGCCCGGGGCGTCATGGCGCGCGAGCATCGCGGCCTCAAGGCGGCGGCCCAGGGGCGCTTCGCGGTCGCCGCGGCGGAGCTGGCGGAAGTCGTGGCCCGCGACCCCGAGCACCTCGATGCGCGCCATAACCTGGGGCTCGCCCTGCTGCGGCTGAACCGCCTGGCGGAGGCGGAGGAGCATCTGGCCGAGCTTTTGCGCCGCGATCCGGCCCACGCCCCCACCCTGGTGCTGCTCGGCAACCTGCGCCGCGGCCAGGGGCACGAGGGCGAGGCGGAGGCTCTGCTGCGCCGGGCCCTCGAGGCCGATCCCCAGCTCGCCGCCGCCCATCGGGCGCTCGCCGACCTGCTCGAGTCCGGAGGCCGCCTCGAGGAGGCGCGCGCCAGCCGCGCCCGGGCCCGCGCTCTTGACCCGGGAGCGGGCCCCGAGAAGGTTGCGCCGGCTCCGGAAGGAACGGTGCAAAGATGAGGCGTCTGGGTCTTCTGCTGGGCGCGCTCCTGCTGGCCTGCTGCGCCGGGCCCGAGCCTCGGGAACGGCGCGCCGGATCCGAGTCGCCGCTCGCCGTCAAGACCTTGCCCGCCGCGGAGCAGCCCGCCGGCAGCCGCGCCATGGCGGCGCGTCTGGCGGCGGTTCTCGAGCAGACTCGGCCGTCGCGCAACAGCTTTCTGAACGACGAGCGCCTCGAGATGGCCCTCGCCCTGCCGCTTCCCGAGGATCCCCTGCTGGCGGCCCGGGCGCGCCTCAACCGGGCCCAGGAGCGGCTGCGGTCGGGCGGCAGCGAGCGCGCGGCGGAGGAGCTGGAGGAGCTTTTGGCCGACGTGGGCTCCCGGCTCGAGCAGTCCCCCGAGGAGGCGCGGGCGGCCTGGCAGCGCCTCGAGCTGCGGGTTCGTCAGGCCCTGGCTTCGGCGTTTTTGCGCCTGGGCGAGGAAGAGAATTGCGTCGACCCTCACTCCTCGCTCTCCTGCCTGGTGCCCCTCGATCCGGCGGCGGTTCACGAGCGCCAGCGAGGCTCGCGGGCCGCCATGGCGGAGCTTCTGGAGATCCTCGAGCGCGCGCCGGACGACCTGCCGAGCCGCTGGCTCCTCAACCTCGCGGCCATGACGGTGGGGGAGTACCCCGAGGGCGTGCCCGCGCGCTGGCGCATGCCGCCGGAGATCTTCGATGCCGAGATCGAAAGCCCCGCAGACGGGCCCGGGCGCTTTATCGACCGCGCCCCGCAGCTCGGGGCGGCCGGCGTCGGCCTCGCCGGCGGCAGCGTGATGGAGGATCTCGATGGCGACGGCCGCCTCGATCTGGCGTCCTCCTCCTGGGGGCCGCGCGATCCGCTCAAGATCTTGAGGGCTCAGCCCGACGGCTCCTTCCGCGACGCGAGCGCCGAGGCCGGGCTCGAGGGCATCACGGGCGGGCTCAATCTCCTGCACGCCGACTACGACAACGACGGCGACGCCGATCTGCTGGTGCTGCGGGGCGCCTGGCTGGGGCCGGAGGGCGGGCACCCGAACTCCCTGCTCGAAAACCGCGGGCTCGACGCCGAGGGTCGGCTGATCTTTGAGGACGTCACCGAGGAGGCCGGGCTCCTGAGCTTCCGGCCGACCCAAACCGCGGCGTGGGCGGATTTTGACGGCGACGGCTGGCTCGACCTCTTCGTGGGCAACGAGGCGCTGCCCGGCCTGGACCATCCCTCAGAGCTCTTCATGAGCCTCGGGCGGGGCGAGGACGGCCGGGTGCGCTTCCGGGAGCTGGCGGGGCCCGTGGGCGTTGCCTCCCGCGGCTTCGTCAAGGGGGTGACCGCGGGCGACTTCGACAACGACGGCGACCCGGACCTCTACCTCTCGAGGCTGCTCGGCTACAACCTTCTCTACCTCAACGAAACGCCGCGCGGCGGCGCGCCGAGGTTTCGCGAGGCCGCGAGCGCCGCGGGGGTGGCCGAGCCCGTGCAGAGCTTTCCCACCTGGAGCTTCGACTTCGACAACGACGGCTGGCTCGATCTCTTCGTGTCGACCTACGCCAAGAGCTACCTGGAGCTCGACGCCAGCGAGGTGGTGGCCGACATGCTCGGGCTGCCGATCGACGGCGCCGAGCGGCCGAGGCTTTATCGCAATCTCGGCTCGAGCGCCGGCGGGCCGCGCTTTGAGGACGTGACCGAGCGCGCCGGACTCGACCGCGTGCTCCTCGGCATGGGCGCCAACTTCGGCGACGTCGACGCCGACGGCTTTCTCGACTTCTACATCGGCACCGGCGCGCCGAGCTTCCGGGCGCTGATCCCCAATCGCCTGTTCAAGAACCGAGCCGGCCAGGCCTTTCTCGACGTCACCACCGCCGCCGGTTTGGGGCACCTGCAGAAGGGCCACGGCGTCTCCTTCGGCGACGTAGACGGCGACGGCGATCAGGATCTCTTCACGGTTTTGGGCGGCGCGTTTTCGGGCGACGTCTACCCCAACTCCCTCTTCATAAACCCCGCGATCGGCGCCTCGGGCGGCAGCGCCGACGGCGCGTCCCCGGCCTGGGTGACCCTCCGGCTCGAGGGCGTGCGCTCCAACCGGTCGGCGATCGGCGCTCGCCTCGGCCTCACCGTGCGTAGCCCCGAGGGCATCCGGGAGATCCACCGCACGGTCGGCACCGGCGGCAGCTTCGGCTCCTCCAGCCTGCAGCAGGAGATCGGCCTGGGAGGGGCGGTGGCCCTCGAGTCTCTGGAGGTGCGCTGGCCCTCCGGCGAGGTACAGGTGCTCGAGGATCTGCCCATCAACCGCGTGATCGAAGTGCGCGAGGGCGAGGCGCCGAGTCTTTGAGGGGAGGGACGCGGCTGGCGGCGGCGGCGAGTCAGCCGAGGCGGGCCATCATTCGATCGTGAAGCTCAGTAGCTCCACCGGCCGCGCCACGTTGCCGCTGACGGAGAAGGCGGCGTTCGTCATGGTGTAGGCCCTGAAGCCCGTGCCGTTTATATCGTTGATCTCCATGCCGTGAAAGCCCTGCCCCGCCACGGTGCCGGTCGCCAGGTTCACCGCATCGTCCTGAAAATTCCACACGCCGGCCAGAAAGGAGCTGCCCACGTAGAGGATGGAGGTCGGCAGCGGCACGCCGTTGCTGCCCGGACCTAAAGGAACGGCCACCGAGGAGAGGAAGTTGGCCGAGGTGCCGCTGAGCTGGTCGTAGAAGGAGAGGAACGCCCCGGTGCCGCCCACGTTCGCCATATGGACCTCGACGAGAGAGATCGAGCCGGACATCTCCGCCGGCGCCAGCGCGCCCTGGGTGGTTTGGGCCGTGTCGAATCGGTTCCCCACGGTCAGGCTGAAGGCGGTCGCGGGGGAGAGCGCGCCCGAGTGGTAGGTGATGCTGGTGAAGGGCACCGCGGGCGCCTGCCGGGTCTGGGCGGCGGCCCGGGGAGCCCTCGGCTCGAGCCCGCCGGCTTTTCTGGCCGCTTCTTCCACCGCGGCCTTGTACCGCCGCTGATAGGCGAGCCGGTCTTCGCGCGACATCTGCGAGGCCGCCTGACGATCCCATTCGATGCCGAAGGGGTTGTCCGGGCCGTCCGCAAAGCCCGCCGCGGAGGTCAGAAGCGCCAGCGTGAACGCAAGGCTGATTTTGCTGAGCATCGTTTCGAATCTCCTTGAGGGGCGGTCGCTTCTTCTGGGTCCCGACCAAGTTAATAGATCCGCGCTCTGTCCGCAAATTCGGGCGGCTGCGCCGGGCGCGACGAGCGGCGCCGGGACTTTCGTGAGGTAGGGTTGCCGGCCCTCGGGGCCGGTTTGCCTGCCGGCAAAGGCCCGCTCGCATTCCACCCTTTTCGAGAGGATCGCCGTCATGTGCGGTATCGCTGGCGTTGTGGGTCCGTCTTTAAACGGCGGCGACACTCAAACCCTGGGCCGCATCGCCGGCCTGCTCGGCCACCGCGGACCGGATTCGAGCGGCCTGTGGTCGGGCGAGGGGGCCCAGCTGGCCCACGCCCGGCTGTCGATCCTCGACCTCTCGGAGGCCGGCAGTCAGCCCATGGGGCGGGACGGTCTGCAGCTGGTCTACAACGGCGAGATCTACAACTTCCGGGAGCTGCGGGGCGGCCTCGAGGCCTCGCATCCGGACTCCGTCTTCAGGTCTCAAACCGACTCCGAGGTGCTGCTCGAGAGCTTCCGCCGGCGCGGCGCGGCCTGCCTGCCCGAGCTGCGGGGCATGTTCGCCTTCGCGGTGTGGAACGAGCGCGAGAAGAGCCTCTTTCTGGCCCGCGACGCCTTCGGCATCAAGCCCCTCTACTACCGTCCCTCGAGCGACGGTGGCCTCGCCTTCGCCTCGGAGCTGGCGCCTCTTCTCGAGCTGGGGCAGCCCGAGGTCGACGCGTCGGCCCTGCGCGACTACCTCTTCTACGGCTACGTGCCGTCGCCCAAAACCGCGTGGCGCGGCATCTTCAAGCTTCCCGCCGCTCACTTTCTGACCTGGCGCGACGGCGAGTTCAAGGTCGAGCGCTACTGGCGCCTCGAGCCCGGAGAGCGCCTGGGGGACCCCGAGCAGATCGTGCGCCAAACCCGCGACTGGGTGGATCGCGCGGTGAGCGAGAGCATGGTGTCCGACGTTCCCGTGGGGGTCTTTCTCTCGGGCGGCGTCGACTCGGGCGCGGTGGCCGCCTTCTGCCGCGGCTCGCTGGAGGCCTTCACCTTAGGGCAGCGGCAGCGCCACCGCGATGAATCGCAGCTGGCCGCCCAGCTGGCCTCTCACCTGGGCCTCCAGCATCACGTGCACCCGGCGGAGTCGATCACCCTGGACGACGCGCTCGATCACGTGGTGCGGGCCTTCGGCGAGCCCTTCGGTGACTCCGGCGCCCTCTCGGTGTGGCTGATCTCGCGCTTCGCCAGTCAGCACGTCAAGGTGGTTCTCGGCGGTGACGGCGGCGACGAGCTCTTCTGCGGCTACCGCTGGTACGGCGAGGCGGCCGCCGAACCGGCCAGCCTGGCGCGCTCGGCGCTCCGCACGATCGCCCCCGTGATGACCAAGCTCTACCGCTCCTCCGCCCGGCGCGCGGCGGCGCCCGGCTTCGACCGCTTCGCCGCCTTTGTCGGCACCTTTGTTCCCTCCCAGATCGACGCGCTCGCCGGGCCGGCCCTCGAGCCCGGGAGGCAGGAAGACCCTCACTGGCGGCTGCGCGAGTTCTGGCGCGAAGATCTTCCTCTGCGCCAGCGGCTGCAGTACGCCGACATCCACACCCTGCTGGCCGACCGCATGCTGCCCAAGGTCGACCGGGCGAGCATGGCGTGGTCCCTCGAGGTGAGGCCGCCGCTGCTCGACACCCGCCTGGCGTCCTTCGCGCTGTCGGTGGATCCCGAGACGCTGCGCGATCCGGCGAGCGACCGCGGCAAGATGAATCTGCGCCGGGCGATCGAGTCGCGCCTGCCCGCGGGCTATCTCGACCAGCCCAAGAAGGGCTTCAATCTGGCCATCGCGCGCTGGGTCAAAAACGATCCGGAGCCGTGGCGGGGCGCCCTCGCTCGGCTGACCGCCAGAGGCTATATCCGCCGGCACCGCTTCATGGATCTCACCAACGAGCAGACGTGGTCGCTGCTCGTTCTCGACCGCTGGCTGGCGACCTACCAGAGCGGATATCGCGACGTCGCCTGAGCCTCGGGTGTGCCGCGGGCTCAGGGGCCGGCGTCGGCGGCGGGATCGGCCGGCGGAGCGGGCAGCAGCTCGTCCACCATGCGGATGGCGGCGCCGGGCTTGAGGCTGAAGCCGTTCCACGCCACCCGGCCGTCGGGTCCAACGATCACGGTCCACGGCGTGCCCCCCGTGCGGTAGGCGCGCATGAAGGGCGAGGCGCCGCGGCCCTCGCCCGAGTCGTGGGCCAGGGGAATCTCCAGGCCGTAGTCGGCCAGATCGTCCAGGGCCCGCTGCTCGGTGTTGCTGCCGTAGCCCTCAAAGACCGTCTGCACGGCCACGAAGTGCACGTCTTCGTTGCCGGCATAGTGGCGCTCCACCTCCTGCAGGGTCGGGAATCCGTGGGAATGGCAGCCCGGGCACCAGGACTGAAAGCAGAAGATGTAGAGCACCTTGCCACGGAAGCTCGCCACGTCGAGGGGCGCCAGGTCCTCGGGCAGGTTGAGCCACTCGAGACTCTCCCAGGAGGGCGCCTCGCGCCCGGCGATGCCCAGGTCGCGGCCCAGGCCGAGAAGAGGCGAGGCGAAAAGCAGGAGGATCGAGGCGAAGAGGGCGCGGGCTTTCATGGCGGAGGCTCCCAAGAGGTCCGGACGTTCGCCCGAAGATACGGCGCGCGAGCGGCGACGGCCTTTGCAGGGCGCCGGAAGTCGTCTTTCTGACCCGGACTCGGGCTCCCGGCGTACGGGCTCCGCATGCTCCTTCCTTTACAATTCGTAAGCTGGCTCGACAGCCTCAGTGCGACATTCTAGGAGAAGCGGCCCGCGGTCCGGCGGTGGCGGGGGCTTCATCACCTGAAGCGCGGGCGCGGGTCGAGTCTGGAGTGATGCTGTATTCCTTTCGAGTTTGGACCGTGTCAGCTCTGCTTTTTGCTGGGCTGGGAGCGGCTGTCTCCGCCGAGCCGGGCGGGCCCGAGCTCGGCGCGCCGTTTTTGGGGGAGCAGCTTCTCGGGGAGATGTCGCTGCGCGAGCTGCCCCAGGCCGATCTCATAGAGAGCCTGGAGGAAGCCCGGCGGAGCCAGGCCACGGCCGAGCAGATCGCTCTTCTGAGCGAGCTGTCGCGGCGCGCCTGGGAAGCCGGCCGCGAGGAGGAGGCCTACGAGAGTCTGCGGCAGGCCCACCGGCTCGAGGCGCGCCGCGCCGAGCAGCAGAGCACCCTCTCGCTGCGCGACCGCCAGGCCACCTCGCGGGCCAAGAGCCGCCAGGTGGAGCTGGATTTGCTGCAGGAGGAGGGAGCCCTGCGCCGCGCGATGATTCGCCGCGAAACCTGGACCCGCCGCGGCCTGGCGCTGGCCAGCGCTCTCGCGGTCGCCATCCTGGGGCTGCTCTTCAACCGCTACCGCATGAAGGAGCGCGAGGCGCGGGTGCGCGGGGTGGTCGAGAAGGAGCGGGAGGTCAACACTCACCTGCGCGAGATCGACCGGCTGAAGGATGACTTTCTGACCACCACGTCCCAGGAGCTGCGCACGCCGCTTCTCGGCATCGTCGAGCTGGCGCAGTCTCTTCTGCACTCGGCGCCCGACCTCAAGGCGCCCCTGCGCCCGAGCCTCACGGCCATGGTGCAGGAGGGGCGCCGGCTGGGCGCGCTGATGGACGACATCGCCGCCTTCTCCAAGCTCGACAAGAAGCATTTCGAGCTGTCGCGCCAGCCGGTGCAGCTGCGCGCCTTGACCGACGTGGTGCTGACCCTGCTCAAGCCCCTGGCGCCGCCCGAGGTCCGGCTGGTCAACTCGGTGGACGCCGACCTGCCGGCGGTGACGGCAGACTCCGACCGCATCCGCCAGGTGCTCCACAACCTGATCGGCAACGCTCTGGAGTTCACCCCCAAGGGGGTGGTCGAGGTGTCGGCGGAGCGCATCGGCGAGGAGCTGGAGGTGCGGGTGAGCGATACGGGGCTGCACAAGCGCGGGATCGGCTGCACGATTTTCGAGCAGGCCTCGAAGGTGCGTGAGATCGGGGTTGGCATCAATACGCTGCCCCACGCCATC
>JBCCLG010000155.1:0-9120 GCA_039027015.1 Acidobacteriota bacterium
GCCTGGTGATGCTGCCGGCGCTGGTCTACTTCGCCGCCGCGGGCGTCCGCGCGCTTCAGAACGCCCGCCCGCGGTGGCCCGCGGCGACGCTGGTGGCGGTGCTCGCCCTGGCCCTCCTGGTGCCCGACGACGCCATGCGCGACGAGCTGCACCAGCGCCAGCGGCTCGGCGAGACCGGCGCCCTGGTGGCGGCGCTCACCCGGGACCCCACGCCCCTCGCCCACCGCCGCCAGCAGGTGGTCGAGACCCTCGCCGCGGCACCCTGGTGGAGCGACGGCCTGCGGCCCGCCGAGGTGCGCCAGGACCGGACGACCCTCGATGAGGACGTCGCCAGCCTGCTGGCCTCGAGGCTCTCCGAGGTGCCGGGCGCGTTCCGCGCCTCCGCCCGCTTCGATTTGGCCGCCTCCTACCTGCGCGCCGGCCAGCCGGCGCAGGCCGTGCCCGTTCTCGAGGAGCTGATCGCCGAGGGCTTTCTCCCCTACCGGCCGGGCCGCGAGCCGCAAAGCCCGCGGGTGCTCTTGGCCCGCGCCCTCACCGCCAGAGGCCCGGGGGGCGAGGCCGCGGCGGAGGACCTTTTGGCCGCGGAGCGGCAGCTGGAAAAGGCGCTTCTGGAGCTGCCGGGCGACCCCTTCGCCCTCGCCGAGCTGGCGGCCCTCGCGGGTGAAGGGGAGAGATTCGAGGCGGCGGTGGCGGACCTCGACCGCTACGTCGGCGAGGCCGACAGGCGCTGGCTTCTCGGTCAGGCCCTGCGCCGCCAGGGCCGGGCGGAGGCGGCGGTGGCGCAGCTGCGGCCCCTAGCCCGCGGGCTGCCGACGCTGCGCGACGTGCATCTCAACCTCGCCCTGGCCCTCGGAGCCGCCGGGCGCGACGCCGAAGCGGTGGACTCGCTCCTCGCCGCCAACCGCCTGCGCGACGACCCGGTGCTCGAGGTGCGGGCGACGGCCGCGTTCGTCAACCGGTGGGCCGACGCCGCGCCGGTTGACGCCGAGCGGCAGCTCCTGGCCGCGCGCCTTCTCTTTCAGCACGGCTTCTTCGGCGACGCGGCGCGCCGCCTGACGGCCGTTCTCGAACGCACCGACCTCGAGCCGGGCGCCCGCGCCGCGGCCCTCGAGGTGGCGCGCCGCCTCGAGGCGCTGGAGCCCAAGCCGTAGCGGGCCCGTTGAGTCAGGGCACCTCGACAAAGACCGCCGAGGTGGCGCCCCAGGAGCCCTCGGCGTCGCGGGCGCGCACCCACACCGTGTGGCGGCCGACGCCGAGGCCGGCTGTGGAGAGGAAGCCGGCGACGTCTTCCGCCGCGGAGTCGAAGGACCCGTCCACCGCCTCGAGGGGCACGGGGACCGCGGCCGAATCCCAGGGCGGAGCGGCCAGATAGGCCTCGGCGGCGCTCACCGCCTGGCCGCCGCTCTCCCCGTCGTCGACCCGCGCCGCGATCTCCACGCCGCCCGCGGCGGCCTCGACCACCACTCCCAGAGTCTCCGGGCCTCGGACGGTGAGATACGGCGTGCGGGCGATCTTGGCGGCGTAGATGAACGCCTCGCGCATTTCGGGCCACAGCACGTTATCGACCCTGTGGAAGGGCGGCATCAGGCCCTCTCCGACCTCGATGAGCAGCGCCGGAGCGCCCAGCTCTCCGTAGACCCAATCGTCCGCGTTGCCGGTCATGCGGTAGATCAAATCGTGGGTTTGCCCCGTCTCGTAGCCCGAAAGAGACCCCAGCTTCTCGCCGATGGCCCGCAGGCCCGCCGCGTTGGGGGCGGGCGACGCCGTATCGGCCCACGGCCACGAGACGGTGCGGAACGGGCTGTGGAGCTGGATGAAGAGGCCCGTGGCGTCGAGGGGCGCGGCCTCCTCCCGTGACGGGCCTCGCTGGTCGGGGATCAGCGAGCTGACGAGCGACATGAGTCCCTGGGTCTCGGGCTCTGAGGCCGGCGCCGGGCCGCGGTAATTTTCGCTGCACAAGTCCGAGGAGCCGGCCTGTCCGCTGGCGGTGCCCCACTGGATCGGAAAGTTGCGGTTGAGGTCGACCCCCTCGGTGGAGGAGCCGTCGAGGGGCGGCCAGGCGCAGGACCCGCCGGCGCGCACGGTCTTGCGCCACAGCCAGGGCCGACCGCCGTTCTCGGGCAGAGAGCCCATCGCCACGTAGCGGTGCCCGTCGGGGTTGGCCATGGGCAAAATCCACACCTCGTGATGGTCCACCAGCCAGGTGGCGTCGGCGTTGTGGCCGTAGCCCTCCACCAGCCAATCGAGAAAGCGCATCGCCAGCTCGGGCGTCGCGATCTCCCGGGCGTGCAGGCAGGCCATGAGCACGAAATGGGGCTTGGGCCCGGCGATCGCCCGGTTGGTCACCCGGGCGGCCAGCAGATCATCGCCGGCGAGAAAGTCGCCCTGAGGCGTGGTGTGGCCGCCGTTCACCTTGGCCCAGCTGTCGCCGTAGTCCACCAGCTCCACGAGACCCGGAAAACTCTGCGCGGTGCGCTCGAGGTCGGCGTGCAGCTGGTCGACGGTGCGGTAGGCGCCGCCGAAGCCCACGGGGGGCGGCGTGGCGGCGAAGAGGCTCTCGACCTCCAGGCGGGTCAAGGCCCGGTCCCAAACCCGAACGTCGTCGAACATGGCCTCGAGGCTGAACTGGCGGCGATCGCTCATGCCGAGAAAAAAGCCTCGCCGCGGCGTGATCGTCCCCGAGCCGGCGAAGCCTTCGAGGAGCTCCTCGCCGTCGAAGTAAACCCGGGAGCCGGCCGCGCTCTTGACCACCGCCAGATGGTGCCAGGTGGCGTCAGCGAAGCCCGGCGGCGCGATGCGCAGAATGGAGGTGGTGTCGAGCCCATCGCGCACCCGCAGGCGGATTTCGGAATCGGCGTCGAGGAAGGCGGAGACGTGGTCGGCGTCGCGGTTCGAGCCGCCCCAGGCGAAGAGATAGCCGTCCCGCGGCTGGGCAGGCAGGCGGTACCACAGGGAGACGGTGGCCTCGTCGTAGGCGTCGTCGGTGTCGAAATCGCCGGTCTCGAGGCCGGCCTCCAGGCTGAAGTCGGCGCCGCCCTGGCCGGCGGTCTGCACCGCCTGGCCGCTCACACCGCCGAGGCCCACGGCCACCCGCGAGCCCACCCGAGCGTCGCGAGCGAAGCCGGCGACGTCGACTCCCGGGCCCGCGGGCCCGTCGTCGAGCGGCCAGTGCAGAATCGGCTCGCCGCCGGGCGCGTAGGTCACCGACGCCGCGGTCAGCTCGCCGAGCTCGACGGTCACCGGGCGCGTCGCCGGGGTCAGAAATCCGAGCGCCGGGCCGAGCTCGAGCTGGTAGGCACCCACGGGCAGCGTGAGGGTCTCCCCAGAACCGCGCCAGGCGGGGTCCGGACCGTCGATCAGGCGCCAGCGAGCGCCGGCGAGCGCCGGCGAATCCGGCTCGAGGTCGACCCGCAGCCGGCCGTCGCCCGGGCTGCGGTAGATGCCCTCGAGAGCCAGCGGGCCGCCGAGGCGCGCCTCAAAGGCCGCAGGCGGCGGCGTACGCCAGCCGTCGAGGGGCTCGAAGACGACCGCGCCCGCCCCGGGCAGGGCGAAGGTCGTCTCCCCCGAGCTGCGCCACGCGTCCGAAGGCTCGCTCGCCAAACGCCAGCGGCCGGCGGCGGCCTGGGCGGGCGAGATCCCCACCGTGACGGGCACCCGGGCCTCAACGCCGTAGAGGCTCGAGACTTCGCTGGCGGAGAGGGCGCGATCCCACACCGCCACCTCGTCGAAGCTGGCCTCGATGCCGAAGGTGCCGGCCGGGTTGGCGCCGATCCGAAAGACGCCCCGCGGCGTCATCGGGTCATCGCCCATGGGGTTGGTGCCCACCGGCACGCCGTCGAAATAGGCGACGCTGCCGTCACCGTCGGTGGTGAGGACCAGGTGATGCCAGCCGCCGTCGGCAAAGCCAGGCGGCGCGACCTCGAGCACCCGCCAGGTGTCGTCGGCGTCGTGCACGCGCAGGCGCAGCCCGGACGACGGATCGAGGTAGATCGAGAGGTGATCGGCGTCGTTGAACGATCCGCCCCAGGTCACCAAATAGCCGTCGTGAGGGACGTCGAGGCGGTACCACAGGGCCACCGTGGCCTCGAGATAGCTGTCGTCCGGGGCGAAATCCGCCGCGGTGATGGCGTCCTCCGCGCTGCCCGCCGAGGTTCCCGTGCCCGCCGTACGCGCGGCCAGCCCCGAGAGTCCGGCCAGGCCGGTCGCCACGTCGGCGCCGTAGGTGCCGTGGCGCCCGTTGCCCGAGAGGTCGAGGGCCCGGGACCCGTCCTCGAAGCTCCAGCGCAGAATCGGGCCGCCGAGGGTGCGGTAGACCCCCCGCCGCTCGAGCCGCGAGCCGACGGCGATCTCCACCGGCTCGGCCGGCGGCGCGATGAAGCCCTCCACCGGCTCGAACTCCAGCACGTAGCCGCCGAGCTCGAGATTCTCGAGGCGCGCGCCGCTGCGCTGCCAGGCGCCGGCGAGCCCGGCGGCGTGCGCCGCGCTCGCCGTGAGGCGCCAGCGGGCGCCGCCGATCACCGCCTGATCGGGCTCCAGAGAAACGCGCAGGGTCCCGCGGGCGCCGGCGGCGTAAACGTCCGCCACCTCGGCGGCGGGCAGCTCCCGGCGCCACGCGCGCAGGTCGTCGAAGCGGGCCACCGTGGCCCACTGGCCGTTCTCGTTGGTGCCCAGGCGCAGGCCCACCGGCGGCGTGAAGGCGCCGGCGCCCATCGGGCTCTCGCCCGCCAGCCGGCCGTCGAAATAGGTCGCCGTGCCGCTCGCGCCGGTGACCACGGCCAGGTGGTGCCACTCGCCGTCGGCAAAGCCCGGGGGCGAGATCAGCTGGGTGGAGCTGCGGTCGTCGCCGCTTCTCGAGCGCACCCGCAGGCCGCTCTCGACGTCGAGGAAGACCGAGATTTGATCGGGATCGCGGTAGGAGCCGCCCCACGAGAAGAGGTAGCCGTCGCTCGGCTCGGCCGGCAGGCGGTACCAAAAAGACACCGTCACCCGCTCGAGGAGGACGCCTCCCAGGCTCGGAACTTGGACGCCGCTGCTGAAGGCGCCGGTCGCCCCGCCCTCGCCGCGGGTGCCGAGGGCGGCGCCGAAGACGCCGTCGTGCCCCAGGGTGACGTCGGTGCCGAGGCCCGCGTCGTGGCCCTGACCGGAGACGTCGCGCGCCACGCCGCCCGCGGTTTCATCGAGGGGCAGGTGGAGCACGGGATCGGCCGTGGCTTCGTCCACGTAATAGGCCTCGATTTCGAGGTTGACGCCCTCGAGCACCTCGAGGGCCTGGTCCGCGGGGCTGCGCAGCCCGGCGAGGGGCTCGAAGGTCACGGTGTAGGCGCCTGTGGGCAGCGCCAGCCGCTCGCCGCTCGCTCGCCACGGGCCGCCTGAGTCGAGCCGCCAGCGGGCGCCGGCCAGAAGCGCCGCCTCCGGCACGATCGCCACGCGCAGGGTGCCGGTGCCGCTGCGCACGAAGGTCGCCTCGGCCTCGCGGGTCTCGCCGAGGGTCACCGGCACGGTGAAGTCGGGCGGCGCCAGCCAGCCTTCGGGGGCCACCGGCTCCACCCGCCGCTCGCCCGGCCTCGCCCGGACGCTCTCGCCGCTCGAGTAGAGCGCCGAGTCGCCGCCCAGGCGCCAGCCCGCGCCGGCGGCCACCGCCTCGGGCGGAGCGAGACTGACGCGCACCGCGCCGCTTCCCCGCTCCATGAGGCCCGAGATCTCCACGGGCTCGAGGGCCCGGCCGTAGATCCGCAGATCGTCGAAGCTGGCCTCGAGGCCGTAGCGGCCGTCCTCGTTGGTGCCCAGGGTGATGCCGCGCGCCGGCGCGATCGGGCCGTCGCCGGCCGCGGTCGTCAAGGCCAGCTCGCCGTCGAGAAAGAGGCGGGTGCCGTAGGGGTCTTTCACCACCGCCACGTGGCGCCAGTCGGTGGCGCTGGCGCCCGTCAAGGCCGCGGTCTCCACCGACGTGGCGTCCTGAGAATCGTGGGCCCGCAGCCGGATCGCCGAATCGGCGTCGAGGTAGATCGAGAGGGTGTCCGCGCGGTTATAGGAGCCGCCCCAGGTGAAGAGATAGCCGGCTTCGCTGGCGCGCGCGGCGCGGTACCAAAAGGCCACCGTGGCGGCCTCGGGAATCGCGCCGAGGGAGGGGTCGGGCCCCTGCACGCCGTCGGCCAGCGAGCCGCGGGCGCCGCCCGGGGCCCGGGAGCGCACCGCGCCGCCGACCACCCCCGGCTGCCCCGCCTCCGCCTGAACGCCCAGGACGCCCGAGAAGCCGCCGCCCGAGAGATCGTCGAGATGCGGCCCCGAGGCTTCGTCGAGGGGCCAGTGCAGCCACAGGCCGTCGCTCAGGCTGACCGCGTCGACCGACGCCATCGCGTCCGGCGCCGAGCCGTAGCCGCTGCCCGGGGATCCGGCGGGATCGACCGAGAAACGCACCTCGTACGCCCCTTCGGCCCCGGCTCCGCGCACCGTCACCTCCCGGGTCGCGCTCCAGGTCGCGGGATTGAAGAGGAGCTCGGAGGGCGACACCTCGAGCCCGTCGGCGGCGATCTCGACGCGCACCGGCCCGCCGGGCTCGGTGCCGAGACGCACGCTCAGGGTCCCCGTGCCGCCGGCCGCGGCCACGGTGAACGCCTGCGGCGCAACCTCGAGGTGGGGATCCCCGTCCCCCTCGCGCAGCTCGACCAGGGCGCCGAGAACGCCCGGCGCCTTGAGGCGCAGCAGCGCCTCGCCGTCGACCAGGTCCGAGTCGGGCAGGGCCTCGACCCGCACGCTCTGGGGCTGGTCGTAGGTGCCGTCATCGAAGCTCAGCGGCCCCGAGCGCAGCACCAGATCCGCGTCGCCGGCGATTTCCGGCTGGATCACCACGGCGCCGCCGGGCGCCTCGAGAAGGCGCACCTCCACCGACCCGATGAGCCCTTCGGCGACGGTCAGGCTGGAGGCGCTCACCGCCACGGCGGTGGCCTCCTCGACCTCGAGATCCTCGGTCAGCCCGTGGATGGGCAGGCCCGAGCGCTGCGGGTGGTAGGCGAAGTCGTCGAAGAGCACGTTGCCGCCGCGCCGGCGGGCGGCGTCGGTCGGCCGGTGGTAGAAGGCGTTCTGGCCGTGGAGATAGCGCAGGCGCACCGGTCCCTCGGGCTGCGCGCCGAGGCGCAGCTCCACCCAATTGCCGGGGCCCTCGTGGGAAAGGCGGGCGGCCGCGAGGGGCAGAGCGAAGCGCTCGCCGGCCACGTTCCAGTCGCGGTCGGTGAGCGCGAAGCCCTCGATGGCGGCGCCGGGGGCCCCGAGCCGCAGCCGTCGGCCGTGGTCGTGCTCGACCTCGACCACCACGCGGCTGCCGCGGCGCAGGGCGCGCGCCACGCGGCCGCCGCCCACGCCCCGCTCATAGCCGGCGTGGCCTATGGCGTTGAGAACGCCGCGGGTCATGCGGTCGGCCATGTGCTGGTAGTCGACCGCCGGGAAGTGGCCGGCTCCCTTGCCCGGCAGGGCGCTCAGGGCGAAGTCGATCGAGGTGCCGGCGGCAAAGCCGTGGGGGCGCTCGTCGATCCACTCGATCTGCGCCCGGCGCACCGCGTTGTAGAGCGGATCGACCGCCGGATCCTGGCTGTAGACGCCGCGATTTTGAATCGCCACGACCATCGGCAGCTCGCCGTGACCGCCGACGCGATCGGTGATGCGGCGATAGAGCGTGTCGAGGTCGGTCTTATAGGAGGAGACGGTCGGCTGCAGCTCGTTGGCGTCGTAGGCGCCCTGATGCCACACCACCACCCCGACCGGCCCGATCGCCTGCAGCGCCTCGTCCAGGCGACGCCAGGAGCGGTGCAAATCGTTGTTCCAGTGCACGCCGATCCCCGTCCAGTCGAGGGCGAAGTCGAGGATCAGCACCGGCACGTCGAGGGCGGCGACGAGGCTATTGGCCAGGCGGATGCCGCCGCTGCCCGTGACCTCGCCCCAGGAGACCGGGACGTCCACGGTGCGCGGCCGCCGGTACTCGAAGCCCGCGGGCTCGCCGTAGCCGTAGCGGCGGGTGCGCGGATCCGGCGTTTCGAAGGGCGGAGCGATCGAGCCGTCGGCCTCGTCCTCCGTGAACATCTTCACCATGTTGGACTGGCCGATGGCCGCCACCACCAGGCCGACGCCGAAACGCCACTCGGGCCGCGCCACCGCCGACGGCTCGTCCGAGGAGCGCACCTCGAGGCGATACCACCCTCCCTGGGGGATATCTTCCAGGCGGCCCTGCCAGCGGCCCCCCGAGGGCGCCGGATCGAGAAGCGTCCAGCCGACGAGCTCGTCTCCCCCGTCGCTCATCACCCGCGCCTCGATGGCCGCGCCCTGCGCGGAGGAGGCGCTGCCGCCGAGGTCGAGATCGCCGACCCACCCGGCCGCGCGCTGGACCCGCTGGACCACCAGGCGGTCGGGCTGGGCGTCGACCGTCGGCGGACTCGCGGCCCAGGCGGAGGGCGCGCCGGCGAGCAGCGCCCCGAGGACGGCGAGGAGCCGCGTGGAGCGGGCGCGGCGCGCGTGAGGGAGAAAAGGCGAGGCGAGTCCAGCGAAGGCATCGATCATGTGAAAGTCCCTGAGAAAAACAGATACTCGGATCCGGGGCGCTGCGAAGCCGGACGAGCTGGACCGCGGCGGAGCGATACAAGCCTCTCGGGCCCGGGATTCATGCACCCTGAGGACCGATCAGATTTTGTAAGCCAGCGACCGAAGCCCCGCTCTCGGACAGGCCAGATTCGCAGATCTCACCACGGTATCTTCAGCTTCTGACAAGGACTATTAAGAAAGACAATTCTCACGGAATCGTCCCAAATTCATCAAATTTCAGCGTTCGAGCTGCCGAAAAGGCGGTTGTCCGGTGGATTGGGCCTCGAAAAACTCAAGATTCGCCGATTGACCTGATCACATAAATAAAACTGAAGTATTTTTACCGACCCCCCAAGACCTACACGAAATGTAGGAAAAAGGATTAAAGCCGAGTGGGCGAGCGGCCGAGTCCAGCCGCCCCCGCGGGCGCGGGGCGGGCGGCGCGCCGCGCAGACACACCCGAAAAAAGAAATCCCCCCCCGCGGCGCGGGGGGGGGAAGTGGGGGGGGGGCCGCACAATCCCGCGGCCGCCGGCGCGCGCTCGCCCGCGCC
>JBCCLG010000156.1:0-9104 GCA_039027015.1 Acidobacteriota bacterium
CCCCCACGACCTCGAGAAGCGGGCCCTCGGGCAGGCGCCAGCGCAGCCGCTCGCCGATCGGATTGCGGCCCGGCCACACCCGCTCGGCCAGACTCTCGCGGTCGTGGGGGTGGTGGCCGACGTCGAGGACGTGGCGCTCGGCACGGAGACCATGCCCACCATGTATTGGCCGCAGAGCGCCATGGGCTGGACCGGCATGACTCTAGCGATGCGCACCCACGAGCCCGCCGAGGCGGTGGCGGGCGCCCTGCGCGAATCGCTGGCGGAGCTCGACCCGCTGCTCGCCATGCCGGCCCTGGAGACGCTCGAAGACAACTATCGTCACGCGCTGGCGCGGCCTCTCCTGAGTCTCCGCCTGGTGGCCTTGGCGGCTTTCTTGGCCCTCGCCATGGCCGCCGCGGGGGTCTACGGCCTGGTGGCCTATGCGGTGAGCCAAAGGCGGCGAGAGATGGGCGTGCGCGCAGCCCTGGGCGCGCGTCCGGGTCAGCTGGTGGCGCGGGTGATGCGCGACGCCGCGGGGTGGATTTTCGGCGGTTTAGCGGCGGGCCTCCTGGCCTCCCTGGGCCTGATGCACTCCCTGAGGCTGCTGCTCTACAAGACCTCGCCCTTCGACCTCGAGGCCCTGGCGACCTCGGTGGCGGTGCTGGCGCTGGTCGGGCTCCTGGCCTGCGCGGTTCCGGCCGCGCGGGCCGGGCGGATCGACTCGATCAGCGCCCTGCGCGAGGAGTGAGCAGGCCGGCCGCAAGGCGCCCGGGCAGACCCTCGAAGGAGCCCGAGGACATGGTGACCCAAACGTCTCCGGGGCGCGCCTCGGCGAGCGCCAGGTCATAGAGCTCGCCGATGCTCCCGAGGGCCCGCGCCGAAGTGCCGGCGTCCTCGAGGGACGCGGTGAGCGCGGGCAGGTCGAGGGTTTCCTCGGCGCTCAGGCGCTCCCGGTAGTGGATCGGCGCGAAGAGCACCGCGTCGGCCCGCTGAAAGGCCTCGAGGTAAGGCTCGAAGAAGAACTCGCGGCCCGCCGTCAGGCTGCGCGGCTCGAAGAGCGCGATCAGGCGCCTCTCGGGATAGCGCTGGCGCAGACCTCCGAGGGAGGCCGCCACGGCGGTGGGATGGTGGGCGAAGTCGTCGACCACCAGAACGCCGTTCGGCTCCCCGAGCTCCTCGAGCCGGCGCTTGGCGCCGCGAAAGCGCCCCAGGGCCGCCGCCACCTCGGCTGCGCCGAGGCCGTCTGCCCGGGCGGCGGCCCACACCGCAAGGGCGTTCTGCAGGTTGTGATCCCCCGGAACCGGCAGCGCGAGGGCCTCGCCGCGGCCGCCTGCGTCGCCGGCCTCCTGAAAGAGTGAACCTTCGAAGACCCGGACCTCTCCGCCCGCGTCGCGCCGGGCGTAGAGGTCGTTGCTAGGGTCGAGGCCGTAGAAGAGGACGGGGCAGCGCGCGGCCTCGGACACCAGCTCGCGGAGCTCGGGCGAGTCGCCGCAGGCCACCGCCAGGCCTTCTTCGGGAACCAGCCGGAGCAGATCGCGGAAGGCGGACTTGAGCGCTTCGTGGTCGGGGTAGAGATCCACGTGGTCGTGCTCGACGCTGGTGAGAATCAGCGTATGCGGCCGGTAATGGAGAAATTTAGGCCCGCGGTCGAAATAGGCGGCGTTGTACTCATCGCCCTCGATCACGAAGCGGTCGCCGCCGCCGACGCGGAAGCCCACGCCCAGATCCCGCGGCACGCCGCCGATCAAAAAGCCCGGGTTTCGGCCGCAGTCGCTGGGCACCCAGGCCGCCATCGACGAGGTGGTGGTCTTACCGTGCGTTCCGGCGCACACCAGCGGCCTGCGGCCCGAGAGAAGAAAATGGGCCAGGGCCTCCGGCATCGACATCCGCTCGAGGCCCAGGCGCTCCGCCGCCTGGGCCTCCGGGTTATGGCGCGGCACGGCGTTGCCCACCACCACCAGATCCGGCCGCGGCCCCGCTTCGAGGTGCGCGGGGTCGTAGCCCACCGCAGGCTCCAGGCCAGCCTCCTCGAGCAGGGTGCTCATGGGCGGATAGAGAGGGCCGTCGACCCCTCGCACGCGGTGCCCGAGGTCCTGCAGCAGGCACGCGAGGGGTGCCATACCGGTGCCGCCCATAGCGATCATGTAAATATCGAGAGAGGTTTCTGGCACGCCGTTCTCCGTGCTTTCCGAGCCGATTTGAAAAAGCTGCCGCAAGGGCGCGTCAAGAGGCCGTAAAAGCGCATTTTTGCTGGGTTTTGAAGGCTCCGAGAAGCGTTTTTCAGAGCCGCTTTTACCCGGAATTTACCCTTGGATTGTGCCTTGTTCGGAGCTCTGGGGCTAGCATTTTTTGTGCTGGGACCAAGACCCGTCGAATGCCTTGAGCACATCGCTCTCGGCCCCGTGATTCCAAGCAGCGACTTTCCGTCAGAAAGCGTCTGCCTCCCGAGGCGCCGCGCGATCCAGCCCGATCTCGCCGCGCCCTCCGAGAATCGCACCCCCGGCCCCCGAATCCGCGGTTTCTTCCACGACCCTCGACCGCCGGTTCCCGTATTCTCCCCCCGACCCAGTTTTATCGACCCCCGCATCCGTGAGCCCACACGCCGATCAAGGAGTTGCCCTCATGCGCCGTCAGTCTGTCCTTCCCCTCATTCTTCTGCTGAGCCTGCCGGCGCTGCTGGCGGTCGCTCAAGGCACCGCGCCCAAGGCGCTTCCGGTCGAGCCGATCAAGAACTTCGACATCGTGGCCAAGGGCGAATCGATCGAGCACGTTTTCGAGATCAAAAACGACGGCGACGCGCTCCTGGAGATCACCGACGTGCGGCCTGCCTGCGGCTGCACCGTCGCCAGCTTCGACAGGGAGATCGCCCCGGGAGCGACCGGCCGCATCTACGCCAAGCTGGACACCAGCGACTTCGCGGGGCCGATCAGCAAATCGATCGCGGTCTTTACCAACGACTCCGCGAACCCGAAGCTGCAGCTGGCCATGAAGGCCAAGGTCAAGCCCTATATCGGCGTCAGCCCCGGCTACGCGCGCTACATCTACGTTCAGGGTGAGGTCATCCAGCCCATCGTGCAGACCCTGTGGGCCCAGGACAACAGCGACATCGAAATCGTCGAGGTCAACTCGCCCTACGACTACCTCCAGGTGTCCTACCGCCCGGCGGTCGGCGAAGAGCGCAGCGATAAGAGCACCGGCCAGCAGTGGCGCATTCAGGTGGATTTGGCGAAAGACGCCCCGGTCGGCGCCCTGCGCAAATACGTTGAGGTGATCACCAGCCACCCGAAGCAGAAGCAGGTCAAGATCCCCGTTTCCGGCTTCGTGCGTCCGCGTCAGCACGTGACCCCCATGGAGGCTGACTTCGGCAATCTAGAGGGCGACACCCTGCCCCTGCGCCGCACCTTCCACTTCACCAACTTCATCAACAGCGAGATCGAGCTGACCAAGGTGGAGTCCTCGATGAAGGGCGTCACCGCCGAGGTCCGCGCCTCGGAGCGCGACCCGGGCTTCCGCTTCAAGGTCATCCTGACCATCGACCCGGCGATCCAGAAGGGCGCCTTCGAGACCGTCCTCAAGATCCACACCACGGATACGGCCAATCCGGTCGTCGAGCTGCCGCTCAAGGGATCCGTCCTCTAGAGAGCCCGGCGCCATCCACCATCCGTCGCAACCGCGACCACCCTTCCCCTACCTACCTCAAGGCGAGCCGACGGCGGCTCGCCTTGAGTGCGTCTAGCCAGACGCCGCTGATCGGGGCCGAGTCGCGCCCGCCCTCAAAGCCTGACGCCAAGAGCCGACTCCAGGCGATTCTCGAGCACCAGGTCCGCGGAGAAACCCCCCGCGAGCCTGAGACGCTCAGGATCGCCTGCGGCAAGCGCCGCGCGAGGCGCCAGGCCTATCAGCTCGCTCTCCCGAACGCCGCAACCGTGCGCCTCGGCCTGCCGACACACCGCCTCAAACGCGGTGTAGAGGCCGGTGACCGCAAAGTCGGTCAGGTTCATGCTGACCTGCGCCCGCCCGTCCGAAAGCTCAAGCCCGAGGGCCTTGAGCGCCGGCAGCCCGCCGTCTCGGGTTCGGATGCGGCGCGCGATTCGGCGTGCGACTCGGACCCCTCCGCCCTCGAGCACCACGTTGAAGGCGATCAGCAGACCGCGCACCCCGAGCACCGTGGCGCCGCCGGTGGGGTGGGGGCGTGCGGGGCCAAAGTCGGGGGGCCAATCGCCCGAGAGCCGCCCGGCCAGCGCGGCGAGCCCGCCGCGCCGGTGGCGGGCGAGGTCCGAGCGCTCGGGGCCGCTCGCCGAGCGCTCGTAAAGCAGCACCGGCAGGCCGTGCCGCGACGCCAGCCGGGCGCCGAGGCGGCGCACCAGCGCCTGGGCCGGGGCCTCGGGCGCTCCGCCCAGGGGAACGATCGGCGCCACGTCCAGGGCGCCGATGCGCGGATGAACCCCGGCGTGGCTTCGCAGGTCGATGGAAATCAGAGCTTCCGCGTACAGGTCTTCGAGGCTGCTCTCGAGCGCCGGCAGCGTGCCGGCCAGGGTGAGCACGCTGCGGTGGTGATCCGCGTCGCTCGTTCTGTGGAGCAGGCTGGCGCCGCCGGCCACCGCCGCCGCCGCCAGCCGCTCGATGCGCCGGCCGCTGCGGCCCTCGCTCAGGTTGGGAACGCATTCGTAGATGTTCATAACTGCCGCTTTGCTAACATAAGACCAGTGCTGCTCGAAGAAGCGAGAGGGACGCGCGCCGACCCCGACCGTTTAAAAACCACCGCGCCCCGTGAGCCGTCGAGGCTCACCCAGGAGGGCGGAGCCCCTGCGCTCCGCCACCGATGCCATGGCTGATTTCGACGACCTCGACCCGCTCGACGACCTCGACTCGCTCGACGACCTGGGCGATCTAGAAGAGATCACCTTCGACGATCCGCCCGCGACCGCCGCCGCCGCTCCCGTGGCTCCGGCTGCCCCCGCGTCCCCTGCCGCCCCCGGCCAGCCGACCAGCGGCCTTGGCAAAGTCATTCAGGATCTCCTCGCCAAGCGCAACTATCAGCAGGTCATCCAGATCGCGGAGAGCCAGAAGGACGCCGTGGCCCGCGATCCACAGGTGCAGGCGATGGTCGATCTGGCCCGCACGAGCCTGCAGCAGGAAAGCTACCTGCGCAGCTATCTCGAGGCGGCCGAGCAGGCCCGCGCCGCCGGCCAGCTGGACCAGGCGGCTCAATATCTCGCCAAGGCCCGCGACATCGACGCCCAGCATCCGGCGGTCCAGCAGGCGATCGCCCAGGCGACGGCCCTGGCGGCCGAACAGCCGGCGGCTCCGGCCGCTCCTGTGGCTCCGGCCGCTCCTGTGGCTCCCGCTGCTCCCCAGCCGGCGGCTCCGGCCGCACCGGTAGCTCCCGCGGCCCCTCAGCCTGCGGCTCCCGTTGCCCCCCAGCCGGTGGCTCCCGCAGCCCCTCAGCCTGTGGCCCCCGCGGCCCCCCAGCCTGTGGCTCCCGCAGCCCCTCAGCCTGTGGCTCCCGCGGCCCCTCAGCCTGCGGCTCCCGCAGCCCCTCAGCCGGCGGCTCCGGCCGCGCCCGTGGCTCCCGCGGCCCCTCAGCCGGTGACTCCGGCCGCTCCCGTGGCTCCCGCGGCCCCTCAGCCGGTGGCTCCGGCCGCGCCCGTGGCTCCGGCCGCCCCTCAGCCGGTGGCTCCAGCCCCCGTGGTACCGGTCGCCCCTGAGCCGGTGGCACCGGCCGCTCCGGCGAATCCCGCGGCCCCTCAGCCTGTGGCTCCCCAGGCCGCGGCGCCGATCTCGCCTCAAGCCCCCGCAGCGCCTCAAGCTCCCGCAGCGCCTCTGGACCTCGGCGGCGCCCAGCCCGTGCCCTCTCCGATCACGGCCGCCGAAGAAGAGGAAGATCTCCTGTCCCTCGACGACGACGAGCCCCTCTCCTTCGACGAGGGAGACGATCTGTCCATCGGGTCGCCCGGTCTCGACATCGATCCGATCGAGGAGCCTCTCGCGGCTGAGCCCGTTCCCGTGGCGGCGCCGCAGCCCGCGGCTGAGGATCTGGGCGCCGAGCCGGACTTCAGCCAGGACTACGCGGCCGAGTTAAGCGCGGAAGAGGGCCTCGAAGACGCAGCCGCCGCGACCTCCGAAGAGACGGCTGACCCCTTGGCCGGCGAGGAGGCGCTGACCTTCGACAGCGATGCGGAGATGCCCGAGGGCGCCGGATTTGACGGCGCCGAGGACGCGGAGACCGCCGACCGAATTCAGCAGCTGCTGGCCGAGGGCCAGGCGCAGTTCGAGAAAGAGCAGTACCAGGACGCGATCGACGTCTGGTCGCGCATCTTCTTGATCGACATCGACCACGCCGAGGCCTCGCGCCGCATCGAGGCGGCCCGCGGCAAAAAAGACGAGATCGATCGCCAGGCCGAGGAGCTCTTCCAAAGCGCGCTCGACCAGATCGAGGGTGAGCAGCTCGAGGAGGCCAAGGCGACTCTGGCCCAGGTGCTCGAGCTGCAGTCCAACCCCACCGCGCGCGACTACCTGGATCAGCTGGAGGCCGGCCAGGTGCCGGCGATCCGCCGCTCCAGCGACGACGCGTCGATCGACTTGATGGACGACGGCGGGCTCGGCGATCTGCAGGCTGCGAGCCTGACGGGCGACGACGGTCAGTCGATGGAAGCGGCGGTGGCCCGCGACCGCATGGTGGCCACCAAGAAGACCGACCGCAAGCTGATCGGCCTGGCGGCCGGCGTCGGCCTGCTGGTGGTTTTGGGCGGCGGGTTTCTGGCCATGAAGTGGGACGACATCTTCCCCAACACCGACAGCACCGTGGTGCAGGCGCCGCCGCCGCGGCGCGACTCCATCGCCCTGGCGACCAAGATGGTCGAGACCGGCAAGATCCAAAACGCCATCGATCTGCTCGAGAAGCTCGGAACCGACGATCCGAGCTACGACGACGCCCAGGCGCTGCTCACCCAGTGGAAGGCGATGGTCGAAGCCCCGGCCGAAGAGCAGGATCTGGGGCCGTCGGAGGAGATGAGGCAGCGCCGCGATCTGCTCTTGCGGGCGGCGCGTGAAGCCTTTGGCCAAGAGCGCTTCATCAGGGCCCGCCGCTACTTCGATCGGGCCAACAAGATCCTGCCGCTGGCGACGGAAGACCTGAGCCTGCGCCGCGAGTGCGACTTCAAGCTGGAGCCCCTCCAGGAGGCGATCGAGGGCTTCAACGCCGCGAAATATCGGGACATCATCCCGGGCCTCTGGCGTCAGCTTGACGAAGACGAGGGCAATCCCGACGTCCGCATGCTGCTCATCGACTCCTACTACAACCTGGCCCTCACCGACCTCCAGCGGGGCAACCCGGCCGATGCGCGCGACAAGCTGAAGGACGTTCTGGAGATCGATCCCAACAGCGAGCAGCTGCAGCGCATGAAGCTCTTCGCCGACACCTACGCCAGCCGGGAGCTGGACCTGCTCTACAGGATCTACGTCAAATACCTGCCGTCGCGGGCCTGACGGGTCGAGACTGTTTCGAGGCTCTCGAATGAGCAAGAGAGAGAAGAGTCAGGGGGCGAGCCTGCCCCTCTTCGACCTGCCCCTGCACGGCGACGGCGAGGGCGGGCAGTCAGTCGTTCCCGAAGCGCCGTCGCCGCCCGAAGCTCCCGGTCTCGAAGCTCCGGCCCTCGAAGCACCGGCGTCCGTCCCTGAAGCTCCGGCCCCGGCGGCGTCCGTGAGCCTTGAGGGAGCTTCTCAGCCCATGCTCTTCACGCCCGAAGAGCTCACCGAGGCGGAGGCCTACGAAGCCCCGGCGCCGGGTGACGGAAACGAGCTGCCCGCGCTGCAGGACCGCCTGCTCGGCGGCCTGGCGGACTTTACGGTGGTGATCGCCGTGGTCGGTCTGTCGATCGTGGCGGCGCAGCTTCTCGGCGTGCGCATCACCCTGGCGAGCTGGCCGCCGTTTTTGGTCTTCGGCCTGCTCTTTTCCTTTCCCTACGCGGTCATCCCGCTGGCTTTTTGGGGACAAACCCCGGGCATGGCGTGGGTCGGGCACCTGGCGCGCTCGGAGGAAGGGGAGCCGCTGTCCTTCGGCCAGACGACCCAGCGCTGGATCGGCGCTCTGCTGACCGTGGCGACGGTCGGCCTACCCCTGCTCCTGGCCCTGGGCGAGAGCGGCAGCTCCCTGGCGGACCGCCTGAGCGCTTCCAAAACCGTGCACGCGCCCTGACCCTCAAAGGAGGCCGTCAGGTGCGGGCGGGGTCGAAGCGCACGGCTTCCCGCAGGAAGTCGTGGTGCAGATACTCGCGCTGGATCACCGCCGCCATCTCGTCGGCGGTGGCGAAGCGGTCGTAGTCCACTCGGATGACCGGGATCTTCTTCGAGATTTCGGCGATGAAATTCTCGTAGCCCGTGGACAGGGCCTCGAGGTACTCGATGCCGATGGCCTTCTCCATGTCGCGGCCGCGCTGGGCGATGCGCTCTATGGATCGCTGGGGGCTGACGTCCAGATAAACGATCAGATTGGGTTTGCACATGAAGTTGCTCATGTGCCTGAAAAGCTGGAGGTAGGTGCGGTAGTCGCGCTCGTCCATCAGGCCCTGCTCGGCGAGCATCTTGGCGAAGATCGAGTCCTCGTAAATCGTCCGATCCTGAACCGCCGAGCGGCCGCGCCAGATGATCTCCTGATGCTGCTGAAAGCGTCGGTTGAGCAGGTAGATCTGCGTGGCGAAGGCGTATTGAGCCGTATCTCGGTAAAAATCCTCGAGATATTCGTTTTCCTCCACCGGCTCGTAGTAAACATCGATCTCAAGGTGCTCAGCGAGTGCGGTGGCGAGCGTCGACTTGCCGGCGCCGATGATGCCGGCGATACCGATGAAGAGATTTTCAAAATCTGCCATGGTGGAGATCGTCCTCGGGCGCCGTGCGCCGTCGCGTGATTGGGAAGCGGGCCGGGTGGATTTGATCACGGCAGGCGCCGCGGGCCCAAATGGCGGGCTGGGCGGGACCTCGAGGCATGGCTAAACGCTTCCGCGGCGGCCCACCCGCCGGTCGGCGGCGGTATCCGGAGCCCAGCTTCGACGCCGACGACGCTGAATTTCGCAGCGCCTTGGTGGCGCTGCTCGGCGGCGGCGGCCGAGCCCCCGACAAAGACC
>JBCCLG010000157.1:0-9099 GCA_039027015.1 Acidobacteriota bacterium
ATCGCCTGAAGTGCACAACCAGCTACGCCCGGCGACTGGAGTCGCCGGGCTCGCGTTGCGGTCTCTCTCTTTCATGGCGAGAGCCGCGCACGGCCGCGGGGGGCCGCAAATGGTTGATGCAGAGAGCGTTCAAACAGAGGGAACAGCGGAACGACAGCGATACTGAGGCCAACGGGATTTCAAAGTCAAGGCGAGGCGTCCCGAGACCGGAATCAGGGCGGAATCGAGGCAGGTAACCAAGGGGTAACGTCCTCTCGCGGAGGGTCTGACCGCCTGCCTTTCGTGGTATACCAAGCCCTCCTGAGCCGCCGGGGAGTAGCGGCGCTGAGCCGGCGAAACCTCGCCGATGGCGGCCTTCCACTGCGCTGCCCGTCCACGGATCTACAGGGTCTTTCGCTACAAAAAAAGTCCAGCGAATGGGCCGATCGGGCCAGGATTTCCAAACACCATGAGCAGAACCCTCGACCAGCAGATCGTCTTGGTTACCGGCGCCAGCCGCGGCCTGGGCGCCGCCATCGCCCGCTCCTTCGCCCGCGAGGGCGCGCGGGTCGCCATCAACTATCTGCAGAGTCGCGACAAGGCCGAGGCTTTGGCCGCGGAGCTGGGCGAGAACGCCACGGCCTTCCAGGGCGACGTGCGCTCCGCGGACTCGGTTCACGACCTGATCGCCAGCGTCACCGCGCACTTCGGAGGCGCCCCCACCACCGTGGTGCACAACGCCCTGGCCGACTACAGCTTCAACGGCGACGCCAGGGACACCCTCGAGACCCTGTCGATCCAGTCTCTCGACGCCCAGAACCTCACGACGCTGCACGGTGCCCTTCACCTCATTCAGGCGGCCACCCCCGCCATGGCCGAGGCGGGCTTTGGCAGGATCATCCACATCGGCACCAACCTCGTGCAGAACCCGGTGGTGCCTTACCACGACTACACCGCCACCAAGGCGGCCCTGCTGGCGCTCACCCGCACCGCGGCCGCCGAGCTAGGCCCCAAGGGCATCACCGTCAACATGGTGTCGGGCGGACTTCTGCGCACCACCGACGCCAGCTCGGCCACGCCCGACGCGGTTTTCGACCTGATCGCCGGCAGCACCCCGCTGCGTACCGTGACCACACCCGAAGAGGCGGCCGACGCGGTGCTCTTCTTTGCGAGCCCGTGGGCTCGCGCGGTCACCGGCCAGAACCTGATCGTCGATGGCGGTCTGGTTTTCGGCTGAGCGCGCGGCACGCCTCCACGCCTGAACCTTAGATGATGACTCGAATCCAGCCACCGAGATCCAACCCAGCCATGAAGATGATGTCCTCGCGTTTGGCCTCCCCGGGCGAATCCTTCCGCCCGCCGACTTCTTCCTTCTTCAGCCTCACCGCCGCCCTCGGCCTGACCGTCGCGATTCTCGCGGCGGGCTGCGCTCCCCAGCCTGACGAGTCCGCCCCCGCGGCGACGGGCTCCGAGGAGAGCGCCGCCGAATCGACCCTGCGCTTCGTGGATATCGCCAGCGAGGCGGGCATCGACTTCAAGCACTTCGACTCGGTGCGCGCCGCCCTGCTGCCCGAGGACAACGGTTCCGGCCTGGCCTTCGGCGATTTCGACAACGACGGCTTCGAGGACCTCTACCTGGCCAACTTCGCCGGTCCGGCGCTGATGGAGAGAGCCGCCCTGGAAAGCGAGCGCGCGGGCGGCAAGCTCTTTCGCAACCAGGGCGACGGCACCTTCCGCGACGTCACCGACGAGGCGGGGGTCGGCCACGTGGGCTGGGATTACGGCGTGCTGTGGGTCGACGCCGACGGCGACGGCTGGCTCGACCTGCTGATCACCGGCGTCGACCGCGTCACCCTCTACCGCAACGGCGGCGACGGCACCTTCAACGACGTCAGCGAGAGCTCCGGTCTCGGCGCCTTCGACTGCCTGGCCATGGGCACGGCGGCGGCCGACTACGACCGCGACGGCGACCTCGACCTCTACATTCCCTGCTACGTCTCCTTCCCCTGGAAGAAGGCGCGCAACCGCCCGCTGGTGGGCGGCCGCCCGGGCACCATGACGACGCCCGCCAACTATCCGCCCCAGCCCAACCTCTTCCTGCGCAACGACGGCGCGGGCCGCTTTGAAAATATCGCTGAGGAGGCCGGCGTTCTCGATCCCGAGGGGCGCAGCATGCAGGCGCTCTTCGTCGACGTCGACGACGACGGCTGGCAGGATCTCTACGTGGCGAACGACGTGAGCATGGACAAGCTCTACCAGAACCGCGAGGGCACCTTTACCGACATCACCCTTTCGGCCGGCACCCGCGATCCGCGCGCCGGCATGGGTATCGGCGTGCACGACGTCAACGACGATGAGCGGGTCGATATTTTTCTCACCCACTGGGTGGGCGAGGAGAACGCGCTCTACGTGAACGCCAGCGACGACGGCGGCGTGGTCTTCGAAGACCGCACCTTCGAGGAGGGCCTCGGGCCGATCACCCGCGATCTGGTGGGCTGGGGCAACGGCTTCCGCGACTTCGACCTCGACGGCCACGCCGACCTCTTCCTCGTCAACGGCTCGACGATCGAGGATGAGTGGACCCTCGAGGTGCTGACCGAGCCTAAGATGATCCCCCAAAGACAGATGCTTTACGCCCGCGAGGCGGCGGGCTTCCGCGAGGTGGGCAGCGCGGCGGGCGAGGTCTTCGGCGAGCTTTTCGTGGGCCGCGGCATGAGCTTCGCCGACGTCGATCGCGACGGCATGGTCGACGTGGGCGTGCTGATCCATAACGACGAGCCGCTGCTGCTCAGCAACCGCTCCGAGCGCCTCGGCAAATGGCTGGGCGTCCAGCTCGTGGGAGTCGATAAAAATCCCTGGGCCGCGGGAGCCAAGGTCGTCGTGCGAGCCATCGCCGAAGACGGCTCTGAGAAACGGCACACCGCCTGGCGCCTGATCGGCGAGAGCTACCTCGGCAACCACTCCGCGACCCTCCACTTCGGGCTCGGCAACGCTACCCGGGCGGACGTGGAGATCACCTGGCCCGATCACACCACGAGCCAATTCGAGTCGGTCGCCCTGGACCGCGTGACGGCCTTTGATCAGGCCTCCGAACGCTCCCTTGAAATTCCCGATGAACCCGTCGCTCCGCAGCCGTGGGGCGCCCTCTTCTCACCCCGACCGGAGACCGAGTCGTGACCTCTCTACCCTTCAGCCGGACTGCTTTGGGCATGACCTTAGCCGCCACCCTCTCGATGATGGGCTGCTCACAGAGCGAGCCCGAACCCGCTGCGGCCGCCGCGGGCGGCGAGGCCCCCGCCGAGGCGGCCGCCGCCGGCGGCCACGGTGGCGCGAAGACCGTCACCGGCGGCGAGCCCTTCCACGGAGTGCTCGAGTATCGCTCCAAAGACGCCAAGCTGGCGATCGTACGTCCTACCCTCGTGCCGGCCTCCGAGGCGAACCTCCCTGGCGGGGTGAGCGTGGTGGGGGTCAGCGTCGGGGGCGAAGCCCGCGCCTACCCGCTCTATCTCCTGAGAGACCATCAGATCGTCAACGACCGAGTTGGGGGACAGCCGATCGCGGCGTCCTGGTGACCGTCTGAACAAACGGTCGTGGTTCACGACCGACGCGTAGGAGATGAAGAGTTGACCCTGGGTGTTTCCGGCCTGCTGCGGGACGGAAACCTCATCATGTACGACACCAAGACCGAGTCGTTGTGGCACCAAGACACGGGCGTGTCCAAGGACGGGGAGTTCGTCGGCGAGCAGCTCGCCGAGCTACCCGAGGAAACCTGGGCCATTCATCGCTGGTCCGATTGGGTCCGCGATCACCCCAACACGCTGGTCTTGACGTGGGACGACGGGAAGGTAACCGGCACTATCGATGAACTACACGCCGAAAATGAAGCGAAGGACGCTGACGGAGCGCCTGCCGAAACCGGCAGCGGCGACTGAGGATCAACGCAGACGAGGCCAGCCGGCGGGGATCCTCGGGATCGCCGCCGTCCCGGCCCTCGCCCTGATCACCTTCCTCACGGCCTGCGCGGGGCCGAGCGAGACTAAGCCGGAAGCCGCGGAGGCCGCGGTGGCTGCGGATCCGGCGCCCTCCGCCGGCGCTACCGCCGTGGAGGTGGCCCGCACCCTGCCGGGGCCGGACTTCGAGCTTCTCGGCCTCGACGAAGAGCGCCACCGGCTGAGCGACTTTCGCGGTCAGCCCCTGCTGATCAACTTCTGGGCAACCTGGTGCCTCTCGTGCCGCGAGGAGCTTCCCGCCCTCGAGAGGCTGCACCAGAAATACGCCGAGAAGGGAATCGCCATCGTGGGTGTCGCCACCGACAACGAGGGCCGGCAGCTGGTGGAGCCCTACACGCAGGAGATGGGGCTCACCTTCCCGATTCTCCTCGACCCCAACGAGGTCAGCACCTCGCTCTTCGGGGGGATCGCGGGCTATCCGAGCACCTTCGTCCTGGACTCCGAGGGGCTGATTTACTCGTCCTACCTGGGAGCCCAGGAGGAGGCGACCTTCGCAGAAGACCTCGAGTATCTCCTCAAGGCCGCCCCGAGCGACGGCGCCGAGCTGCCGCCGGGCGCTCGGATCGCCGACTCCTGAAAGAGGATCCCTCCTCACCTGCGGACCTCCGGCCGCTCGGCGGTTCGAGAGGGGCCGGTCCTCGAGAGATCGGGAGGACCGGCCCGCAGGCCGGCAGGCTCGCCACCTCGGACTCGAGCAGGCGCTCAGCTACTCGAGCAGCCGGCCGACGACCTCGAGATCCTCGGCCTCGGAAAAGCGCTTCGTGAGGCTCGAAGGAACCTCGGGCACCGGCCGAGACGACAGCTGCAGCGTGCCCGAGTCGTCTCGCTCGACGATGTAATTCACCAGCTGGGACTCCTCGACCTCGGTGAAGTCCGAGCGCTGGTGAGAGCCGCGGCTCTCCTTGCGCGCCAGGGCGCCTAGGAGGGACGCCTCGGCGCTGTCGAGAGAACCCAGAAGATCGAGAGCCAGGGCGAGATCGCCGAAACCCTCGGCGCTCGGCCGCACGTCGACGTGTTTGGCCGCCTCGCGGAGGTCGGCCAGCTTCTCGAGGCCTTTCTCCAGCTTGTCGTGCTGCCGCACCACGCCGCAGTCGGACCACATGATGTTGCGCACCGCCCGCTGCAGCGGACGCGCCAGCTCCTCGTCGTGCTTGGTTAGCTGATCCAGCTCTTCGTGGGCCTCTCGGATCACCGCCCGGTTGCGGCGCTGCATGTCGAGACAGGCGGAGTGGGTCGCCGCGCTCTCGCCGGCTCGCTTACCGAACACCAGGATCTCGGCCAGGGAGTTGCCGCCCAGGCGGTTGGCGCCGTGCACTCCGCTGGTGCACTCGCCGGCCGCGTAGAGCCCGTGCACGCGGGTCGCGTGGGAGTCCGGCTCGACCACCACTCCGCCCATGGAGTAGTGCGCGGTGGGCGCGACCTCCATAGGCTGCTTGGAGATGTCGAGCATCAAAGACTCCATGTACTGGCGGTACATGCGGGGCAGCTTCTCGAGGATGTACTCCTTCGACTGATGGCTGATGTCGAGAAAAACGCCGTTGTTCTCGCTGCCGCGCCCCTCGACGATCTCGGTGTAGTTGGCCAGCGCCACCCGGTCGCGGGTCGACAGCTCCATGCGCTCGGGGTCGTAGCGCTTCATGTAGCGCTCGCCTTCGCTGTTGAGCAGGTGGCCGCCCTCGCCTCGTACCGCCTCGGTGACCAGCGTACCGGCCATGGTTTCGGGAATCACCATGCCCGTCGGGTGGAATTGCACCAGCTCCATATCGGCCAGCTCGCAGCCGGCGAGGAGAGCCAAACGCATGGCGTCGCCCGTGTTCTCATCGCGCCTCGAGGAGCTGCGGCGCCAGATCCGCGTGTGGCCGCCCGCCGCCAGCACCACGGCGTCCGCCAGGTAGACGGTGCGCTCACCGCTCACGATGTCGAAAGCCATGGCGCCGAAGCACGCGCCCGCGCCGTCGGTATGGTCGACCAGCAATCGCGAGACGTACTGCATGTCGTGAATCGGAATGCCCAGCTCCTCCACCCGCTCGGTGAGGGTGTTGAGGAGGGCGCGGCCGGTGTAGTCACCGGCGTAGCAGGTGCGGCGGTATTTGTGGGCGCCGAAGAAACGCTGGTCGAGGGTGCCTTGCTCGGTGCGCGCGAAGGGCGTGCCCCACTCGGCCATCTCGTGGAGGCGCGCCGGCGCCTCCTGCACGAGAAGCTCCACCGTGCGCGGTTCGGCGAGGTGATAGCCCTCGATATAGGTGTCGACGAAGTGCTGCTCCCAGCTGTCCTCGGGGTCCACCGTGCCGAGGGCGGCGTTGATACCGCCCGCCGCCAAAACGGTGTGGGCGTCGTTGCGCATGCGCTTTCCCAGGATGGTCACTTCGGCGCCGGACTCGTGGGCCGCCATCGCCGCCCTCAGGCCGGCGCCGCCGGACCCGATGACGAGCACGTTCGAAATATTCGTCCTATGTTTTTGCTGCATGTCGGGTGCTTTCCATGGCTCGCGCGGGCGAGCGAATCTATCTATTGAAAAACTGCGTTTCGAGCGAGAAGGCGGCGGCACTGGACCGCCCCGGGTCGCGGGACCCGAAGGCCTTCGCAGAGACGTCGAGGCGAGATCTGCGGGGGTCGGCTCCGCGCCTCGAGGCACGGCGCCGTCGATCGAGAAGAATCTTCATGATTCAGCCAAACAGTACCACGCACGTCCCCTTTTTCAACGCCGCCCCGGCCTCGCAGGCGGTTTCGCGCTAAGCTTCAGGGCGCTTTGATCAGTACCCCTTTTGCCCACCGGAGAAGACATGCCAAAGACCGCTGCAGCCAGCCTCACGGGCGTTCCTGAGACCATGCTGTGGACCCTCCATAACCGCGCGAGCGAAGCCATGCGCCGAGACGGGGTCCTCGACGATCCCAAGGCGGTGGAGATCTACCGCTCGATCGACTACGACTACCGGCGCAGCTTCGGCAGAGCCAACCCGTCGCACGCCCTGCGCTCTGTCGCTTTTGATCTCGAGGTCGAGAGCTTTCTCACCAAGCACCCCGACGGCGTGGTCGTCAATCTGGGAGAAGGCCTCGAAACCCAGAGGTTCCGCGTCCGCTCGCCTCGGAATCTTTGGCTTACGGTGGACCTTCCCGAGGCGATCGAGGCCCGAGAGCGCTTCATCGAGCCCGACGATCAGCACGTGCACCTGGCCGTCTCGGCCCTCGATCGCGCCTGGATTCCCGCCGTGCCTCGGGATCGACCCACGATCCTCACCGCCCAGGGATTGTTCATGTACTTCCGCGAGGAGGAGGTGCGTGCGCTGCTCCAGGACATCGCGGAAAGGGTGGACCGCTTCACGCTGGTCTTCGACGTCATCCCGCGGTGGCTCTCGCGCAAGACTCTGTCGAGGCGCGGTCTGCGGATGACCCGGCACTACCGCACGCCCGACATGCCCTGGGGTCTCGACTGCGACGACGTCCGGAGCACCTTCGAGCGCTGGCTGGGCAGCGGGGTAGCCGCCGAGGAGGTGCAGTTCCCGAGCTTTCCGCGCGGCCCCGTGCGCTATCTCTCCAAGCTCGTCATGTCGACGCCGGTGCTGCGCAAACGGCTTCCGACCATCGTCAAGCTGCGCAGCGAGAGGCCGCGGCGGCGTCATCCGACGCGGCGCTCCGCCGCTTGAGGAAGGGACCCCGACATGACGGCGGCGTCTTCACCCGGCCGCGGCGCCGCCTCCGGGGGGCGCCTCTTCGTGCCCCTCGCGGGCCTGCGCTCGCCCGGCGCCCTGGCCTGCGCGCTTCTCGGCGGCGCGCTTCTCACCGCCGCCGGCGCGCGGGTCGACGTTCCCATGACCCCGGTGCCCATGAGCCTGCAGACCTACGCCGTGGTGCTCTTCGCCGGTCTGGCGGGCTGGCGGCTGGGCGGCGGAGCCCAGCTGCTCTACCTGCTGTGCGGCGCCTTGGGGGCGCCGGTCTTCGCCGACGGCGCCGCCGGCTGGAGCCACCTCGCGGGCAGCACCGCGGGCTATCTCTTCGGCTTTGTTCTCACCGGCGTCTTCGTGGGAGCGCTCGCCGAGAGGGGCCATACGGCGCACTTTCTGCGCTCGACCTCCACGATGCTCGCCGGGCATCTGGTAACCCTGGGGCTCGGCGCCCTGATACTCGGCCTGAAGACCGATTGGGCGACCGCCTACGGCGGTGGGTTTCAGCCTTTTCTGCTCGGCGGCCTGGTCAAATCTGCCCTCGCCGCCGCCACGATCCTGCTGCTGCGGGGGCTGCTCGCCCGCGCGCCTCGATGACCGCCGCCGAGCCGGCCAGCGAGTTCGGCACCCTCTACCCTAGGACTCCTGGGCGCCGGGACTCTTGGGCGCCAGCTCTCTTGGGCGCCGGCACCTGAAGCGCCGAGCGCCCCGCGGCCGGGCGGCGGGGCGCTCGAGGGCAAGGGGCGAGAGAAGCTCGCCCCGCCGGAGCGAGCGATCAGCAGAAGCACTCTTCTCCGTTGCCGAAGTTGAAGCACACCGGCAGAACGCCGTTGCGGCAGTTGTTGAAGCAGTAGGTATAGGCGTAGAGGCAGTCCATGCAGGGCAGGTTGCCGCCGCAGGTGAACTCAGCGCAGGTCTCGTAGGCGCCGCGACACACGAACGGGCAGTTGGTCTGGGTGCCTTCAGCCTCCACCTTCTCCTCGGCCCACACCGGCTCGCCGAGCAGGAAATCGAGCTCGATGATCTCCTCGGTGCTCACCGCGGCGGGGCTCGCCTCGGGGGTTGGGATCTCCTCGGCCTTGTTTTCGGCGGAGGCGGTGAGGGCGAAGCAGAAGGTCAAGGCGGCGAGAATCAGAAAAAAGCGTTTCATGGAAGGCTCCTTTGCCAGCGAGGTAGATCGATGAAGATCGCTTCAGGGCTCTGGCAGTCCGAGAAGCGGAGACACGGGCGCCGTTCCGGCTGCCGACCGCGACCCCATGACGCGGCCGGCACTCTCGAGTTGTGTCTCTGTCCGGGCGGATCGAGAAGCTGCTGGTCGTGAACGAAGCAGGGGAGTGCACCGGCCTTCTGACGGTCAAGGACATCCAGAAGGCCGTGCTTAATCCGCAAGCCTGCAAGGACGAATTGGGCCGGTTGCGCGTCGCGGCAGCGACGACTGTCGGCGATGC
>JBCCLG010000158.1:0-9092 GCA_039027015.1 Acidobacteriota bacterium
GGCGCCGAGCGCTCGGCGCCGCTGTACTCCTCCACGGCGACGTGGAAGTTCGAGCCGCCGAAGCCGAAGGAGCTGACCCCCGCTCGGCGCGGCCGGGCGGGATCGCGAATCCACGGCCGGGCCACGGTGCTCAGGTAAAAGTCGCTGTCCTCGAGCCCCATTTCGGGGTTGGGACGATCGATCTTGAGGGTCGGCGGCAGCACCTTGTGATGCAGCGCCATCACCGCCTTGAAAAGCCCGGCCGCGCCGGCCGCCGCCTTGCAGTGACCGACCTGGGATTTGACGCTGCCAAGAGCGGTCGTGGGCTCGCCGTTTTTCTCAAAAACGCTCTTGAGCCCCCCAAACTCGGCGGCGTCGCCGGCGATGGTGCCCGTGCCGTGGGCCTCCACCAGCCCCACCGACTCGGGGGTGAAGCCGGCGATGTCGTAGGCCCGGCGGATGGCCTTGGCCTGGCCGGCGCTCACCGGCGCATAGACGCTCTTGGAGCGGCCGTCGGAGCTGGAGCCGACGCCGCGGATCACCGCGTACACCCGGTCGCCGTCGCGCTCGGCGTCCTCGAGGCGCTTCAGGGCGACCATGCCGAGGCCCTCGCCGAGCATGGTGCCGTCGGCCCGGTCGGAAAACGGGCGGCAGTCCCCGGACGGGCTCAGGGCCGGGGTCTTGCTGAAGCACATGAACATGAAGATGTCGTTCAGCGTGTCGGCGCCGCCGGTGATCACCATGTCCGAGTCGCCCAGATAGAGCTCGTTGAGCGCCATGGAGAGGGCCGAGAAGGTCGAGGCGCAGGCGGCGTCGGTCACGCAGTTGGTGCCGCCCAAATCGAGCCGGTTGGCGATGCGGCCGGCCACCACGTTGCCCAAAAGGCCGGGGAAGCTGCTCTCCTGCCACGGCTGGTATTCCTCCGCGATGCGCCTACACGCCTCCTCGACCTTGGATTCGGGCAGCCCCGACTCGCGCAGCGCCTTGACCCACACCGGCCGCTGCAGCCTGGCGATCAGGCCCGAGAGCAGCTCCTGGGCCGAGGTCACCCCGAGGATCACGGACATCCGCGAGCGGTCCAGGCTTTCGGGCTGACCCTCGGAGGCGTCCTCGAGCACCCGCTGGGCGACGATCAGCGCCAGCAGCTGGGTGGTGTCGGTCGCCGGGATGATCGACGGCGGCACGCCCCAGCCGAGGGCGTCGAAGTCGATGTCCTTGAGGAAGCCGCCGCGCTTGGCGTAGGTCTTGTCGGGGGCCGTGGGGTCGGGATCGTAATAGTCCTCCACCAGCCAATGGCTCTCGGGCACGTCGGTCAGAAGGTCCCGGCCGGCCAGGATGTCGGACCAAAATCCCGTGGAGTTGACGGACCCGGGAAAAAGGGCGCTCACGCCCACCACGGCGACCGGCGGGCGGCGCGTCTCGGAGCGGCGCTCGGAATCGGAGAAGGGGGTCGTCGGCGGCATGTCGATCCTTTCAGGAGGCGAGTCGGCGTGGCCTGAACGTAAAGGCGCTTTGGGGAACTGGAACTCCGAAGCTGCGCAGCTGCTGGGCGCGGGTCACCACCGCCGCGCCTTCGAGACGATTGAGGGCGACGTCCACCACCGCGCGGTTTTCCGGCGGCTCGAGGTGCGAATCCCGCACCCAGGTGTTGAAGGCGCCCATCGCCGGCCCGCACCAGATCTGGTAGTCGACCCGGCGCTCTTGATCGCCGACGATCGCCCAGCGGCTGGCCAGCCCGAGGTAGGAGCGGAAAACGAGGGCCATGCGGTGCCGCGGATCGCCGTCGGCCTTCTCGGCCTCGGCCGGGTCGCGCCGGCTCCAGAAGTCGCGGGTCGAGGCCCACGCCTCCTCGAAGCTGGCGCGCAGAATCGACTTCTCGACCGCCGCGCGCTCGGTGGCGGGGATGGCCTCCAGGGAGTCGTAGGCCTGGAAGAGCTCATAAAGCTTGCGCGCCCGGGAGGCGAAGAGGGTGCCGTGCTGCAGCACCTGGACCTTGACCCCCTGCTCGAACATATCGGCGGCGGGCGCCATGACCACGTCGCCGATGCCGGCGCGGGCGAGCATCTCGCGGCCCACCGGATCGAGCCCGGACTCCATGCAGGCCTGGTTGACCGAGCCCGTGAGCACGAAGGCGGCGCCCAGCGCAAAGGCGGCGGCCACCGCGCTCGGCGTGCCCAGCCCGCCCGCGGCGCCGATTCGGATCGGCCGCTCGAAGCCGTGCTCGGCCACCATGGCGTCGCGCAGCCGGGCGATGGTCGGAAAAAGCGCGGCCAGCGGTCTATTGTCGGTATGCCCGCCGGAGTCGGACTCGACGATGATGTCCTCAGCCACCGGCAGGCGGGCCGCGAGGCGCGCCTCCTCGGCGGTCAGGCGGCCTTCGGCGACCAAGGCTTCGAGCATGTCGGCCGGCGCCGGCGCCAGAAAGTGCCGGGCTACCTCGGGATGGGAGATCTTGGCGAAGACGTGGCGGTTCCGGGTGATCCGGCCGCTCTCATCGACCCCCACGCCGCGGTAGGCGTAGGTGACCACCGCCTTGGTCAGGCCCAGGAAGGCCGAGGCCGAGACCCGGCGCACGCCGCGCTCGATGTAGAGGTCGGCGGCGGCCTGCTCGAGAGCCGGCTCGTTGGGCGAGTGGATCAGGTTTGAGCCCCATGGGTGGCGATCGCCGAGGGCGCCCGCCAGCTCGTCGAGGGCCTTCTCGATGCGCGGCAGCGAGAGGCCCGCGGCGCCGAAGAAACCGAGCATCGACGCCCGCCCCATGGCCGCCACCATCTCCGGGGTGGCGATGCCGTTGGCCATGGCGCCCGCGATGTAGGGGAAGCGCACGCCGTGGGTCTCGCAGAAGGTGCGGTCGCCGAGCCACTCGGGAAAGAGCGGCGAGAGGGCCGCGAGCGCCGGGAGGCTGCCCGAAGGGCCGACCGAGCCACCCACGCCGACGCCCACGTGGCCGCTCGGAGCCTGCAGCACAAAGGCGGGTTCACGGAAATCGAGCGTGACTCGGGCCAGATCGTCGGGCTTGAAGGCTGCGCCGCGGCGCGACGGGCTCCAGGAGCCAAGGGAGGGGAGGGACTGCTGCTGCTGCTGCATAAAGATCGGTCGAGCAAGAGGTCGCGGGATACGGCCGGAGGGCGAGCCGGGCGAGCGGAACGCCTCTCGGCAGAGCGGCTCATTCAGCCGCTGACGGTGGCGGAGAGAAGGGAGGAGGCGGATCCGGCCCAGGGGGGACGCGGCGCTTCCAGGGGCGGAGGGCCGTCGGGACAGTTCAAAAAAAATGGCGGAACCGCACGGAAGTCAAGTCTACAGACGGGCTCTCGGGCCCGTGTCACCTGGGCGTAACTCCCCCGTAACGTCTGAGTCACCGCCGCTGAAGCTCGAGCCCCTCGGCCGCGCCTCGCTCGCGGCCCCGCGGCCGGCCGATCGACGGCGCGGGCGGCGAGACGCAGAATCTCCAAAAATTCTCGGCACGGCTGCCCGTTTGCGTCTGCGGCGAACCGCCTCCCGGAAGGCCCCCTCGGTGTAGTGAAAACCGCGAATAAGCTGGGCTTCATGCCGCTGGCTGGACATAATGAGGTGCCGACTCGATTCGTGCCATTGATTTCGCTTCCGTCAGCCGAAGCAGCCATGACCAGCCACCGCCATGCCAAGCATCGCCTGGTCGAGCCCCCCTTGGCCACCTGGCGCAATACGAAGCTCTTCCACGCTCGCGACACGAGGAGCCTTCGGGGTCTCGTGCTGCGCACCGTCGAGGGTGAAGAGCTCGGCCAGGCTCAGGCCACGCTGCTGAACGTCATCCACCAGGCGGTGGACTCGAGCCACCCGGTGGTCGACCTCGCGATGCCCGACCTAGACGCGGGTCAGATCCACCTCACCTCCGATATCTGGCCCGGCGAGACCCTGGAGCATCGGCTGCTCTCCGGTCCGCTCAGCGCCCGGCGAACCCTCGACGTGGCGCGCAACCTCGCGGCGGGCTTGGCCACCCTGCACGCTAAAGGCCTGGTGCACGCCGGCGTTCATCCGGCCAACGTTTGGCTCGCCCAGGACGGCGGCGTACGGCTTCTCGGCCTCGGTCTCGAGGGCCTCGAGATCTGCGGCGGAATCGACGCGCTGGTCGCCTCCGAGGCAGCCTACCTCTCGCCCGAGGCGGTGCGCGGCGAGCCGGCCACGCCGGCGGCGGACATCTGGGCCCTGGGCGCGATCGTGTGCGAGTGCCTGACCGGACGCCGCAGCGTCGAGGGCGACGAGACGGCCGAGGTGCTGCGCACCCTGCTGCGGCCCGCGCCGTGCTCGGTGCCCGAGAGTCTGCCGGCGGACCTCCGGAGCTTCCTCGGCGGGGCGCTCGAGCCCGAGATCGAGCGTCGCCTACCCGACGGGGAGTCGGCGCACCACGCCCTGCTCCAGGTGGCTGAGCCGGCGGCGGAATCCGCCGAGAAACGCCCGCGGCCGCCGAGCGGCGGCGAGGATGCCGGCGCCCCGGCCGCGGAGGACGACGACGAGACCGACCGATCGGCAGCGGCCCGCCTCGATCAGCGTCGCGCTCCGTCGGCGAGCGTCGCCCCAACGCGCCCGCTCTCGCGCCGCGCCGCCGGCGGACGGACCGCCTCGGCGCCCCCGCGCCTGGCGGGCGAAAGCCCGGTGGCGGTGGGCCAAACCATCCAGGGCTATCGGGTCACCGAGCGGCTGGGCAACGGCGGTATGGGGATCGTCTACCGCGCCCACGACAGCCGGCTCAACCGCGACGTGGCGCTCAAATTCCTCCCCAAGCGCCTGCGCAACGACGAGCGCCGGGAGGATTTCGAGCAGGAGGCTCGAGCCGCGTCGGCCCTCGACCACCCTAATATCTGCACGATCTTCGGCATCGACGAGACCCCCGAGGGCGACACCTTCATCGCCATGGCGTGCTACGACGGACCCAGCCTCGCCGACCGTCTCGAGCAGGGCGCGCTGCCGCCGGAGGAGGCCCTCGACATCGCCGAACAGCTGGCCTCCGGGCTGGCCGCCGCCCACGAGCACGGCATCGTGCACCGCGACGTCAAGCCCGGCAATATCCTCTTCGGCCGCGACGGTATGGCCAAAATCGTCGACTTTGGCCTGTCGCAGATCGCCGAGCCCAACTCCGGCGTGCGGGACCGCGGCGAGCTCTACGGCACCATCGGCTACGTGGCGCCGGAGGTGGTGCGCAGCGAGCCGTTCGATCACCGGGCCGATATCTGGGCCCTCGGCGTGGTGCTCTACGAGATGCTGAGCGGCCAGCGCACCTTCGAGGGCCACGGACTCGGCGCGCTCTACGACACCCTGGAGCGTGATCCGGTGCCGATCGGCGAGCTGGTTCCAGGGCTCTCGCCGGAGATCCATCACGTGGTCCACAAGGCCACCGCGCGGCGCCTCGAAGACCGCTATCAGTCGGCCCAGGCGCTGCTCGAGGACCTGCGGGACGTGCGCCAGGCCAACGCGACCCGCGAGTTCGAGGCCGTGGCCCTGCGCGGCCCGCGCCTGTGGGCGGCGGCCGTCGCGGGGATTCTGGTGATCGCGGCTTTCTTCGGCCTGTGGAACTTCCAGCGCTCCGGCGGCGGCGATCAGCCTCCGGAGCGCGCCGCGCTGCTCGGCTTCACAAGCGCTGGCGCGCCGGGCTGGGTCTCGCTCGCCCTCGAAGAGCTGATGCGCCTCGAGCTCACCAGCCGCCGCCAGCTGCTGCTCGCCGACGTGCCGGCCAAGCGGCGCGCCGAGACCCTGGCCCGGGTCGATCTGCCCCGCCTGGCGGCGGCGCCCGACCCTGCGGCCGCGAGGCCCAAGGGGTCCGGCGACTTCGGCTGGCAGAGCGAGGATCTTCAGGGCTGGAGGGAGGTCGACACGGTTCTCGGCGGCCGAGTGGAGGCCGAGGACCCGTCCGCGGCCGAGACCTCGACGCTCAAGATCTCCATGGTCGCGCAGCCCGTGGCCGAGGCAAAGGCGCGCTTCGTCACCGTGCGCGGCGAAGCCGGATCGCTTCTTCAGATCGCCGAGCGGCTGACCGACGCCGGAGGCTTCGGCGATTTGAGAGGGGGCGCTCGGGAGCCCCGGTTGGCGCCTCTTGAGGGCGAGGCGAGGCGCCTCCACGACGCCGCCGTCGAGAGGCTCGAGGCGCTCGACGCGCCCGCCGCCGAGAAGCTCTGCCGCCAGGCCCTCGAGATGACGAGCCACCCCGGCCTGCGTCTCCTCCTCGCCGAGGCCCTGTGGGGCCTGGGGCTCGAGTCCGGGGCGCGGGAGACTCTGGCGACGGACGACTCCGGGAATCTGCCCAAGATCTGGCGGATCTACTGGCGCGCCCGGGCTCTCGACTTCGAGCGCGCCTACGCGCCGGCCGCCGCCCTGCACCGCACCCTATGGCTCTCCGATCTCGAGCAGAGCGCCTCCGAGAGTCTGCCCGCCTCCGCCAGGCTCCAGGCCGCCGAGGCCCTGACCCGCGCCGGCGAGCCCGAACTCGCCCTCGGGATGCTCGATTCTCTGCCTTCGAGCGACTCCGTGCGCTTCGCCCGGGCGACCGCCTACGCCTGGCAGGAGCGCTTCGACGAAGCTCTGGCGATCCTGGAGGCGGTCCAGGCCCGGGCCAGCGCCGACGCTCTGCCCTTCGTTTTGGCGCGCGCCGAGCGCCTCCGGGCTTCGATCCTGCTGCGCCTCGGCCGCTATGAGGAGGGCCTGGTGGCCAGCGCCGCCGCCGCCGAGCTCTACGAGGAGCAGGGCAGCATCCGCGGCCAGGCCGAGGCCGCCCAGGCGAGCGGCATGCTGCTCTACAGCCTCGGCGATATGGTGCGGGCCAGGGACGAGTACGACCGCTCGGCGCGGCTCTACTCCAGCCAGGGCAATCAGCGCGCCGCCAGCCGCATTCTCGGCAATAAGGCGCTGGTGCTGCGCCAGCAGGGCGACGTCAACGCCCAAATCGAAGTCATCGAGAGAGCCCTCGTTCTCTCGGAGAGCGCCGGCGATCAGCTCGCGGCGCTGATCCTGAGGGTCAACCTGGCCGGACCTCTGACCCAGCTGGCGCGCTTCGAGGACGCCGAGCAGCACTACGTGCGGGCCGTGGAGGTGGCCGACGAGGTCGATCGCTTCCGCGGCTGGGCCCGGCTGCGATACGGCAGCTTTTTAATCCGGGCGGGCCGCCTGCCCACCGGCCGCAGGCACCTCGAGGACGCCCGCGAGATCTTCCGGCGGTCGGGCGAAGAGGGGCGCCTCGCCGAGGTGCAGCAGTCCTTCGCCCAGCTTCTCGAGCTGCAGGGCGACCTCATGACCTCCGTAAAGCTCTCGAAGGAGGCCCTCGAGACCCTGCGCGAACGCGCTCCGAGCAGCCTCTCCTCGGCCCTTCGCCAAGCCGCGGCGACGTGCCTGGCGGCCGGCGATCTCGAGGGCGCCGAGAAAAAGATCGACGAAGCTTCGGGGCTCACGCTGCCGCGGGTGGAGTCCAATCTGGTGCTGCTGGCGCGCGGCCGAATGGCGCTCGCGCGGGGGGAGCTGGAGCGGGCGAGCGCCTTGACCGAAGAGGCGCTGATCGACCTTCAGCTGCGCCGCGTCACCCTGCACCGCGGCGAAGCCCTCCACCAGCTGGCCGAAATCGCCCTGGCGCGCGGCCAGGCCGAGGACGCTCTGCTGTGGATCGAGCAGGCGCGACGAATTTTTGACCAGCCCGCAGACGCCAAGATCGTGCTGCCTCCTGCCCTCGGGCTGCGCCTCGACCTCACCGAGCTGCGCGCCCGAACGGCCGACGACGCGCCGGGCACGCTCGAGGCCCTGCAGACCCTCCTGGCCGAGGTGGTGGCCCAGGGCGACGTGCCGCTCGAGCTGGAAACGCGCCTGGCGCTAGGACGCGCGGAAATTGAGGCCGACTATCACGCTGCGGGCGGAGAGAGGCTCCGGGCTCTCGCCGAGGAGGCGAGTTTGAAAGGATTTATGGAGATCGCTTTAAGGGCTCGGCAGGCGCCTCTGTCCTAAGAAATTGGAGCCTCTCACCGGGGATTTCCCTGCTCGGGCCCGATATACGTGCGCCCAGAGCCATGTCCGTATATAATCGGAATACCCCCCTTGTCGGTTGGCGGTCTATTTCACTTCGAATGGAGCCAGCTGAATGCGGAGTTTTCTTTTATTGATCTTGAACGGTGTCCTTCTTTCCTCAGCGACGGCGGCGTGGGCGCAGTGCGGAGACTCAGACGTCTCCGTGAGCCTCACGGACGCCGCAGATCCCGCCACCCCTGGCGAAAATCTCAGACTGACTGTCCGCGTCGAGAATCTGAACCCCTCGAACGAGGCGTGCGGCACGGTGGTCGCCTTCGTGCTCGACGGCGCCACCAGCCTGACGCAGCTGATCGGCTGCAGCGTAAAGCCGGTGGCCGGCCGCCACGGCGCCTCCGACTGCCCGCTGGGTCAGATCGGCCCGGGCTCGAACGTCGAGGCGATCCTCGAGGTCGCCATCGCGCCGGAGGCCCGCGGGCAGATCAGCACCGGGGCCTCGGTGAGCACCACCACCGGTGATCCGAATAGCGCCAACGACGCCGCCGTCGAGACCACCGCCTTAGAGCCCCGGGCCACCCTGGCGCTCAGCGGCGAGGCGAGCACCGAGCAGGCGGTGCCGGGCGACGAGCTGACCTACTTCTTGACCGCCACCAACGATGCGGGGCCTTCGACCGCCCACGAAACGGAGCTGTCGATACAGCTGCCGCCGGGCTCGACCCTGCTCTCGACCACCGGCTGCCTCGAAGATCCCGAGGGGGTCCCCACCTGCAGCCTCGGCGCGGTGCCGGTGGGCGGCCTGCGCCAGGCGGAGATCACGATTCAAGTCGGCCAGCGGGCCGGCAACCTGCGCTTTGCAGCCACCGCCACCACCACCGCCCTCGACTCGGATGCGAGCGATCAGAGTGTGGTGCTGGAGACCCCGGTGACCCTCGAATCGCGGGTCGGCCAGGGCCACTCGCCGTCCATCGCCGCCGACCTCGCGGGGGCGGCGTCCGAGGCCTTCGCGGTGGTGTGGCAGCGACCCGCGCCCGCCGCGGGCGGCGCCTCGAGGGGAGGAGAAGATCCCTACACCAAAACCTTCCGACAAGCGGGAAACCTAGACGAAAGTAAGTACCCCGATCTGGCATACTTGATCA
>JBCCLG010000159.1:0-9092 GCA_039027015.1 Acidobacteriota bacterium
ACAGACCTTGGACCCACAGGTCGCGACTCCGCAAGTCGCGGCCCCTGAGGCTTCGAGGTTCGAGGGGTCGCAAACCGAGTCTTCAGGCCCTGAGGCCTCTGGCGCGGAGACCTCCGACCCTGAAGTTTTGGCTTCCCCGCCCGACTCCGCTGAGGAAGACGCCGCCCTTTTGGCGACGGGTTCCGCCGAGCCGGCAGAGGACGCAGGCGCCGGTGAGGAAGAGGGCGAGTCGGCCTCTACGGGCGTTTACTACGTTCCCGAGCGCTCCCAGAGTCCTCACTCGGACGAGCGCAAAATCGCTATGTTTCTCGACTTCGAGAACATCGCTCTCGGCGTTCGGGACTCGGAGACCAAAAGCTTCGACGTTAGCCTGATCACCGATCGGCTGCTCGAGAAAGGCAAGATCGTTGTCAAGCGGGCCTACGCCGACTTGGAAAGCTACAGCGATTTCAAAAGACCGCTGCATCAGGCGGCCATCGAGCTAATCGATATTCCTCAAAAGCACTACTCCGGCAAGAACAGCGCCGATATCAAGATGGTGGTCGACGCCATCGACCTCTGCTATTCCAAAGACCATCTCGACACCTTCGTTCTGGTCACCGGCGACAGCGACTTCACGCCCCTGGTGTCAAAACTGAAGGAAAACGATAAATACGTCATCGGCTTCGGCGTCAAGAATTCGACCTCGCCTCTGTTGATCGACAACTGCGACGAGTTCATCTATTACGAAGACGTGTGGCGCGACACCCAGAGAGCCCCGCGGCTCGACCATCTGCCGCCCCGCGAGGCGGCCTGTTTTCAGCTGATGTCCGAGGCCATGCTGGCCCTTTTCCGGGAGGGGAAGGACGTGATTTGGGGCTCTCAGCTGAAGCAGACCATCAAACGAAAGCGACCCTCCTTCAGCGAGGGGTATTATGGCTACAGCACCTTTTCCGAGATGCTGGAAGACGCCGAGCGCAAGAGCATCGTTCGGCTCCGCCGCGATCGCCGCTCGGGAGGCTACATCGTGGCCGGCTTCGCTACCCGTCCCCTCAAACGCTGATCCGAGCAGCCCGGGGCAACCCCCACTCCTCTGCGCCGTAGAATTCAACTCGCCTCAAGACCGCCCGATTTGCCCGCCAGCCGGGCGCCCACGCATTAGTTCGATCCATTGGCCCGACCTCGAAAGACCGACTCTAAGGTCTCGCGTCCGCGCACTCTTCGCGACCGCGAGACTCAAGCGCCAGAGCCGCCTGGCGACGACTCCGCCTGCCCAGGCGACCGGCAGCCGACCCACACTCTGCTCGGGGAAGCTGCCTCGGCCTCGGAATCTCCCCGTTTCGAAGGGCCGCCCAGCAGCGGGCTGGCTGCCGGCGATTTGGTCGCGGGCCGGTTCCGCATCGGCAAGCTGCTGGGGCGAGGCGGCATGGGCGAAGTCTTCGAGGCGCACGACCGCAGCCTCGACGACCAGGTCGCGCTCAAGGTCGTCAAATCGAGGACCGTTTCCGCCGAAAGCCTCCAGCGGCTGAGGCGCGAGGTCCTGCTGGCGCGCCGGGTGACCCACGGCAACGTATGCCGGATTTTCGACCTCATCCAGCACCGCGACGAGAAGACCGGTGAGGACCTGGCGCTGGTGAGCATGGAGCTGCTCGAAGGCGAGACCCTGCGCGACCGCTTCGGCCGGCTGGGCGTCATGCCGGTCGACCAGGTCTTGCCCATCGTGCGCCAAATCGCCCGCGGGCTGATCGCCGCCCACCGGCTCAACATCGTGCATCGCGACCTCAAGCCCGCCAACGTCATGCTGATCGAAGAACCGGGCGGCCTGCGGGTGGCGATCACGGACTTCGGGCTGGCGCGCAGCGTCGGCCGTGAGCGGCCCAAAGACCCGGACCTTACCCAGGAAGGCCACGTGCTCGGTACGCCGGCCTATATGGCTCCGGAGCAGGTCGCCGGGGAATCGACCTCCCCCGCCACCGACATCTACAGCCTAGGGGTCATGCTCTACGAGCTTCTGACCGGCAACCTGCCGTTCTCGGGCAGCTCGCCTTGGCGCATGGCCATCGCGCGCCTCACCGACGCCCCCAAGCCCCTATCCGAGGTGCGTCCCGACCTCGATCCCGCGCTGCTGAAGCTGGTCGAGAGATGCCTGCAGCGCAGCCCGGAGCTGCGCTTCTCCTCGGCAGCTTCTCTGCTCGAGCCTCTCGACTTCGGAGACTCCAGCTGGGACCTCTACGGCCGCAAATCCGGAGATGCCGGCCACACGGGCCCGCCGCGTTCCTGGGACGCGCAGGAGGAGCCCGAGCCCGCGCCCGATGCGCCCGCGCGGGCCAGCCGGCGCTGGTGGCCCGCCGCCCTGCTGCTGATCCTTTGGCTCGGCCTCGCGGCCTCCTGGTGGTCCTCGGGTCGCTCCACGAGCCGGCCGACGGCGGCGCCTGTTGGCGAGGAAGACTGGGGCGCGATAGACGACACCCTGCGCGATCTCCCCGAGCTGCCGAACGAAGGCGGCGGAAAGGATGGCCCGGCGGCGGCCTCCGAAGACCCCTCCGAGGCTCTGCAGCAGGCGACGCGCTTTCTTGAGCGAGACGACGGCGCCCGCGCCCGGCTCGCCCTCGAGCCGGCCCTGCGCGCCCACCCGCAGGACCCGAGGCTGCTCGGTGCCCTGGCCCAGGCCTCCTGGCGGGAGGGCCGAGAGATCGCCGCCCGCGACCTTTTAGGGCGCGCCCTAGGGGCCTCCTCATTCTCCAAACTGCCGCCGCGGGAAAGAGCACTTTTAGAGTGCCTGAACGAAGGAATGGGCGGCGACTGGCGGCGCGCCCGCGAGCGGCTTTCGGAGCTTCTGCGAGGGGACCCCACCTTCGCGGAGGCGGGTCTTTGGCTGGCCGAGGCCACCTGGCTTTCCGGGTGGGTCGAAGATACCCCCGGCCTCTTCGACGCTCTGCGCAAACAGATCGGCGACGATCCGCGAATCGCCGTCTGGCAGAGCTGGAATATCCGCCGCCTCGGCGACTTCGCCAGGCAGCGCGAGCTCGCGAGCGCGGCGGCTCTTGAGGCCCAGCGCCTCGAGGCTCCCTTTCTCGAGCTGGAGGCCCTGCGCAGCCAGGCCAGGGCGCTGCGCTCCATGGGCCGAAACCTGGAGCTTGGCCGCGTGGTCGAGCGCTTCGACAAAATCGCCGGCGAGCTGCAGCAGCCGGTCTACCTCGCCCGGGCCCTGACCGAGAACGCCAGGGTGCTCGACCTGCTAGGGGAGGAGGACGAGGCGCTCGAGAAGCTGCTCGCGGTCAAGTCGATCTATGAGGAAATCGGCTCCTACTCCGGGCAGTGCCTCTCCCACCAGATTTTCGCCCTGCTGCACAATATTCCCGATCTTCAGGCGAGCTACCTTGAAAACGCCGTCGACTATTGCCGGCTCGCGGGCATGCCGGGCGGCGAAGCCCTGGCCCTTTACCAGCTGGCGCGTTCGCTGCGTAATCGCGGTGATTTCACCCGCGCCGCCGAGCTCTTTCAGCAAAGCTCCGCGCAGATGGAGTCGCTGAACAGCGGCGAGGGCATCGCGCTCAACCGTATAGGCCTGGCCTTCCTCTTCGGGCGCATGGGCCGCTTCGAGGGCATGAAGAAGAATCTGCTCAGCGTCGAGCCCTGGTTTATCGACAAAGACGACGCCGAGAAACTCACCGTCACCCTGCTCGGGCTGAGCCTCGCCTCCCTGCAGCTGGGCGATCTCGACGCCGCGGTGACCTATCTCGACCGCGCCGAGTTCTTCGAGCCCAAGGGAGCTCGGCTGCTAGATCTCCAGGAGATGCGCTGCGCGGTGGCTTACGAGACCGGCGAAGCCGCCAAGCTGCGGCGCATCTCGAGGCGGTTTCGAGAGCTTTCGGGCACCCTCTCGCGCCCCGGCTCACTCGCTAAAGCGCAGGCCTTCGAGGCCATCGTGTGGAAGCTTGAGGGCGACCCTGAGAGAAGCCTTCTCGAGCTCCGCGAGCTCGAGCCGGCCACCTCGCGCGGGCTTATCTTCTGGATCGACAGCCTGCTCGAATCGGGCTCCCGGGGCCAGGAGGCTCGACGGGCCATCGCGGCCCTCAGGGCCAGGGCCACCGAGGACCGCCAGCAGGTCGACCTCTGGCACGCGAGCCTCTTCGAGGCCGTTCTGACGAGCGGCACCGACCAGGCGGCCGCGGCCCAGCGGCTGATCGCGCTCGAGAGAGTCGCGGCCGATCAAGGGGCTTTTCTCGTGGATCTTCACGCCAAGATCTGGCGCGGATCCCTGACGCAGGACCGAGCGCTGCTTCTCAAAGCGGCCGACGAGGCCGAGGTGCGGGGATACGCGCGGCTGGCGACGCTCGCCCGATCGCGTCTCTGAGCGAGCGGTTGAGGGGCGGTTCTCCGCCCGGCGCGGGTTTGGGCCCTACGCCTTTTAGAGGCGGACTTTTTGCCTGCTTTCGGGCTATCCTTCCCGGCGTTCACTCATCCATCCCGATATTTTTTCGATGCTGCCGCCATCAACGCCGACCGACGCTCAGAAATTGCTCAGCCGAGTGTCGCTCTTCGAGGGCCTTTCCGTCGACGAGCTCGCCGAGCTGAGCCGCTCCTTTCGCCGCTCTTCCTTCGATGCCCACGAGAGGATCTACAGCTGCGGAGAGCCAGCCGGTCATTTCTTCGTGATCGAAGAAGGAGAGGTCGCCCTGTTCAAGGACCAGGTCGGCAAGCCCGTCCTGCTCCAGGCGCGGCTCGGCCAGGGCGAGTACTTCGGCGAAATCGGCCTCTTTGGCAGCGAGCTGAGGTCCTCCTCGGCGCGCACCAGCGTGCCCACGCGCCTTCTCTCCATCGGCAAGAGGGCGCTGCTGGAGTTCCTCGACGAGCACCCCGCCCTCGCGATCAAGATTCAAATTTCGGCGGCCCGCCGGCATTCGGAGAACGCCTCAGCAGCGCTCGACCTGGGCTTGCGCAAAGAAATTCGAATCCGACTCGAGAGGAAAATTTGCCTCGAGACCCCCCTGGGCGCCCATGAGGCAATGCTCGCAAATCTCAGCTTTGGCGGACTCTGCGTGCACGGTGCGCCCGCCGCCTGGCGAGCAGGCGGCGAGGTCCGATTCACGCTGGCCTATGGGCCGGAGAGTCTTCCGGTCTCGGCGCGGATCAGCTGGCAGGAAGAGGATTCCATGGGCCTGGCCTTCACCGAGCGCGGCACCGATCACGAAGAGCGGATCCAGAGGCTCTTGAGGCTTCTTTTGGAGGGGAGCAGGGGGTCTCGATAAAAGAGTACTGCTACTTTCTTCAGGGGATGGCGCAAATCAGCGCTTGAGAACCACTTTGAAAGGCTTGGCGATCTCCTTCTCGAGCTGCTCGACCTTGCGCTGCAGCTGCAGGTGGGCCTTCTGCAGCTCTTTGAGCTGCTGCTGAACGTCTGACACATCGGCACTCGGGGCCGCGGCGGCGGCTGTCGGACGCACTCGCGTGGTGCGCACCGGGCCGGTGGTCGTGCGCGCGGCCTTGCGACCGCGACGGCTCTCCTGGCGCAGGGTGCGGAAGACGTCGATAGCCTCGGGCGGATATTTGCGGCTGCGACCTTCTCCGGTGTGCGGGATGCGCGCCAGATTAGCTTTCACGTAACGCAAGAGAGTTGGATAAGAAATACTCGTCGCTTCACCGATCTCTTTGAGCGTGAGCAATCCGTCGCCGCTTTCCTGGGCTTTGGCGGGAGCCGCGGCCTTGGGCGCTGGCGCTCTGCGCACGGCCTTGGGCTTTTCTTCAACGGCCTTGTTCTTGCGCGGGCGCCCGCGCTTCTTCATGTTCTCGTTCTTCAGCTGGACGAAGATCTCCAGGGCTTCCTCGGGATATCTCTGGGTTCGTCCGGTTCCCTCGGAGGGAATCTGATCCTGATACTGCTTCTTGTAACGTTGAAGTGTCGGCATCGAAATGTTCGTTCGATTCGACACTTCGGTGAGCGTGAGGAGTTTTTCTCCTGACTCGGCCATGTTTTAGAGCCTCCTGGTAGCCTCGGGATACGTATCTCTTCGAACCATGACGTTCGATACGAAGGGTGTCTGAAGACGTCGGCCAAAGACGATCAATAGACTTTTGTTTTTTAAAACACGATCGACGCTATGTCAAGCAATAAGGGCACTATTGGAAGAATGGCGCACCTTCCTACCCGGCCCGCGCTGCGGACTCCCACACCGGCGCAAGATCGCCCCGGGACGCCCAAAAAGCGAGCTTTGGAGGCGCTTTACTCCTCGTTAAGTTCAAGCTGGCGCACGAGATACGACAGCGCCTGACGGGTCAGACCGAGGCTTCTCGCGGCCCTCGCTCGGTTACCCGGATATTTTCTCAATGCCTCACGAACGGTCTTCTTGCGAAATTCTTTGACCCGGTGGTGATAGTCACCATTCGCTGGGATTTCGACCGCCGAGTCGATATCCAAATGGTGCGGCTCGATCACGCCTTGATCGGCCAGCGCCGCGGCGACTTCGAGAACGTTCTTGAGCTCTCTGACATTTCCCGGCCAGGGGTATGCGAGCAGTTTTCGCTCGGCATTTTTGCTCAGCCTGGCGCCGCCGGGCGCTCTCTTGAGCAGGTGGTGCGAGAGAAGAATCAGATCCTCCCCTCGATCGCGCAGCGCGGGCAGCTCGATTTTCGCGACCTTCAGCCGAAAATAGAGATCGCGACGAAAGCCGCCCCCGGGCTCTGACGCTTTCTCAAGGTTTCTATGGGTTGCGGCGACGATGCGTACGTCGACCTTGCGGATCATGCTGTCGCCGACCCGGCGGATCTCGCCCTCCTGCAGGACCCGCAGAAGATGACCCTGCACGGGTCCCGGCAGATCGCCGATCTCGTCGAGAAAGACCGTGCCGCCGCGCGCCGCCTCAAAGAGGCCCGCCCGATCCCTCTCCGCTCCTGTAAAGGCTCCGCGCACGTGCCCGAACAGCTCGGACTGAATCAAAGACTCCGAAAAGGCCGCGCAGTTGACGGCCAGGAAAGGGCCGCTCGAGCGGGCGCTCAGGCGGTGGGCGCGGCGCGCCATCAGCTCCTTGCCGGTGCCGCTCTCGCCGAGGATCAGCACCGGCAGCTGGCCGGCGGCCAGGCGATCGAGCCTGAAGAGAGCCTTCTCCAGCTCCTCGCTTCTGCCTACGATGCCGTCGCCGGCCCGGGCCGCGGCCGCCTCGCGGGCTGCGCCGGCCTCCTCCCGCTCCCCGCGGGAAAGCGCCTCGACCTCTTCTCGGGGCCGTGACGGCGCCGCCTCGAGATCGCGGGCGATGAGGGCGCAGAGGGCTTCGAGGGGAGCGTCGAGCCACGGCGCCTCCAGCCGCAGGACCCGGGTGCCCAGCGGGATTTCAAGGCGAGCGGCCCCGCCTTCGCCGGCGACCACCACGCGCTCGCCGCCCGCGTGGCGCAAAATCAGGCGAGCGTCGCCATAGCCCGCGCCCTGCAGCAGGCTCTCGGCCGAGGGCTCTTCGCCAGCCCACGAGGAGACGGCGTACTCTCGCAGGGCGCGCCACGGCTGGACCTGACGGCTCTCGAGCACCTCGGCCATGGCCTCCGCACCGGACTGGCGAAGGATCGCGGCGGCTCGGCGGCCGAGGCGAGCGGGCACCGCCCCCTGCTGGAGAAGCTCCACATCGTGCACCAGACGGGCCTGGCGGTAGGGCTCGAGCGCGGCAACCCGCTCCCACGCGCCGTCGGGCGGCGGCTGCTGCGCCGCGAGGGCCGCGAAAAGAGGGGCCCACACCGTGCCCTCAGCCTCACGGCACGCGCGCTCGGCGTCGCCCGCCAGGGCCCACGCGGCCGGTCTCTCCTCCACGTCCATCTCGCGCAGACCCTCCTCGCCGGCCTGCTCGAGCAGGGCGGCGGCGCGCTCGCGGTGGCCGAGCCAGCCGTGGGCTCGGGCCGCAAAGGCCGCGAAGACCCGCGGCCTGGCGATCGACTCCTGGAGGTTCGCCAGCCGCTGCTCCGCCTCGGCGCAGCGCTGGAGGGCTGCGGCAGGCCTGCCCCGCACCAGCTCGAGGCGAGCCATCAGCTCGACGTCTCGCAGCCAGGCGCGCGGATTGTTGGCCCGCTGATTCTCGGCCATATTCCGCATCAGCGGCTCTTCGACGCCCTCGAGAAGACCCCTGCGGATGCGCAGGGCCGCCAGGTTATGAAGCGCCAGGGTCTCTTTGGCTTTACCCTCGCAGGCGAGCATCAGATCGACCACGTGCCGGCAGGCCCTCTCGGCCCCCGGAAGGTCGTCCGCGAGCAAACGCATCACCGCCACGTCGTTCCAGAGCCTCGCCGCTTCGCCGCGGCCGAGCAGCCGGCGGCCCGATCTGAGAGCCGCCTCGGCGTGCTCGACCGCGCCGGGCCCGTCGCCCAGGGAGTAGCGACGGAGCGACTCAGCGTTCAGCCAGCGCCACGCCAGCGCGGGTACCTCGAGGGCCGGCTTGGAGGACTCGAGGTAGCTCTCCATGGTCGCGAGATCGTTCATATCCCACGCCGCGCCCGCAGCCACCAGCAGGCCCTCGAGCCGCGCCGTGGGGTCCTTCACGGCGAGCGCCCGCGCGACCCACGAGCGCAGCCGCGTCCAGTGGCCTCGGCCGGCGCACAGGCGCACGGCGATCTCCGCCAGCTTCACGGTCTGCGCGTCGCTCAATTCGTGGGCTTCAAGGGCGCTGACCGTCTTATAGGCCGCGTGGCGCTCGCCGATCTCCATCTGGCACCGAAGGCGGGTCAGCATGGAGGCGGGGTCTTTGCGCCGCCTCACGGCCTCGAGCGCTTGGGCGGCCTGCCCGGAGGCGATCAGGGAACGAGCGAAGGCGACAGCCTCGGAGCCGCGCAGCCCCCGGCGGCGACGCCAAATGGCCGCCGCCCTCCTCCACTGCCCTCTGCGGTAGAGGATCCAGGGGTCGAGGTCGGGGGCGAAGCCCTCCCACACGTCGCGGGCTCGCTCGCCGGAGACCAGGGCCAGCAGAGCCTCGTAACGCGGAGCCTCCCGCAGCAGCCGAGCGCGGGCGGCGCCGGGCCCGGCGACCCCGGAACGGGCCGCGCCCCCCACGCCGTGCGCGGCCCCCACGGCCAGGCGGGCCGGCCCGCAGGACGGCCGCCCCAGAAATGGTGCGGCGGCGCGAATCTGAACCAGCGCC
>JBCCLG010000160.1:0-9048 GCA_039027015.1 Acidobacteriota bacterium
GGAGTTCGAGCTGCCCGAGGGCGGCGGCTTTTTCAGCGTCGAGATCGTGAGGCCACGCGGCCGCGAAACGCGGCGCGACGTGCGCGTTGAGCCCGGCGAGCGCCGCCAGGAGCGCTTCGAGCTGGAGGCCTCGATGCGCGGCTACCTCGGGTGGCAGCAGCTGGCGGGCGTGGTGAAGAAAAGGCCAGTGCCGGAAGAGAAGATGCGGACGAGATACCGCGGGTCCGAGACGGCGCGGGCCGCTTCTTTCGGTGTCCCGAAAGGCGTCCGATTCAGCAAAGGGGCTGACGACGACGAACCGCCTGGGCTCACTCTCCCGCGCGGCGCCGGCCCCTCGGAGGCAGGAGGAGCCCCCGGCGAACCCGAAGCGCCGAAGGCTCCCAGGCCCGTGAGCGCCTCCGTGCCGGAGACCGGAGCCGAAACTGAAGCGAAGACCGAAGCCCCCGCGAGGCTGCGCGCCGTGGAGCTGCCTCGGGGCGAGGGCGCCTGGAGGCTGGCCGGCCGACCGAATTCGGCCGAGCCCGGCGCACTCTCCCCGATTGCTCAGGCCTGGCCCAAACCGCGGACGGACGGCGGCGTCTTGACCTGGCTGCTCAAGACTCCTCCGGACGGGGATCCCGAGACGCTCCGCTGGATCGAGATCTCCTCGGGCTCAAACGTCGACCTGGCGTCGATCCCCTGGCGGTGGTGGCAGGCCGCCCCCTCGAGCGCCGAGGGCCTGCGGCTTTTCTACAGCCTCGATCGCCCCAGCCCGGTGGCCGGCGCCACCCCCGCGTCGCCCGGCAGCTCGGTGGTGAGCGTTTTTGACAGCCGGTGGTTCTCGCTGCTCGAATTCCTCTCCGCCGGCGAAGTCCACACGGCCAGCGCGCTTTTCGACCGCGTCAGCGAGAAGCAGGGCGGCGGCGAGGGCCTTTTGCGCCGAGCCCTCGCCGGCAAGCTCCGCCGGCCGCTGGTGGCGGCGGCGGCGGCGATTCTGCTCATCGCGCGCGAGGAGAGCGGCGAGGCACAGCCGTGGGATCCCTGGCTCGAGAACCTCGAGCGCTCCTTTCCCAGCCTTCCAGACGGCGCCCTGCTGCTCGGCTGCCGCCGGATCGAGCAGGCCGAGAATGAGGGGGATCTGAAAGCCGCCTTCGCGCACCTCGAGGCCGGCATCGCCCGCGGCCTGCCGTATTTCTCGGCCACGGTCAGCCTGCTGAGCCTGGCGCTCTCGAGGATCGCCGGCGCCGTTCCCGGCGCCGAGGAGGCCCGCCGCCTGGTGTCGCCGGTGGCGGCGCGGCTCGATACCGGCCAGCCCTTCACCGTCCTGAGGCTACGGCCATGACGGTCTTCCGCATCACGCTCTGGCCGGGACACGACGGCGACTGCGTGCTCATGAGCTGGGGCCCGTCGCCGGACGCTCTGCGCCACGCCCTGATCGATCTCGGGCGCGCCTCGACGTACCGGAAGGTCCGCCCGCGTCTCGAGGCCCTCGGCGATCTGGAGCTCTTCGTGATGAGCCACGTGGACGCCGACCACATCGCCGGCGCCATGCCCCTGGTGCGCGAGGACAACCCGCCCTTTGCGCCCCGGCGGGTGTGGTTTAACGCCCGCGAGCATCTCGAAACGGCGGCCGAGCGCCGCCGGGGTCTCGCGTCCATCGAGTCTCTGGGAGCGGTTCAGGGGGAGCGCCTCGACCGCGGCCTGCGAAAGTTCCGCTGGCCGTGGAATCGGCAGTTTGAAAGCCGCGTGGTCTCCACCGACAGCCCGGAGGCGGGCGCTCCCCTCGAGATCGCCGCCGGGCTCCGGCTGCGCCTCCTCTCGCCGGGCGACGAGCAGCTCGACGCCCTGCGCCCGAGCTGGGACGCCGACGTGCACCGGGCCGGGCTCACCAGCCTCGCCGCAGAGCCCGAAATCCTGGAGGCGCCTCGGGGTTTTGAGGTCTTCGGCACCCGGCCCAACGTCGAGGAGCTGGCCGCGGAGCGCTACGAGCGCGACACCACCCGCGCCAACGGCACCTCCATCGCCTTTCTGGCCGAATACGCCGGGCGGCGCGCGCTGCTCGCCGCCGACGCCCACTCCGAGGTGCTGGAAGAGGCCCTCGAACCGCTGGCCCGGGCCGAGGGAGGCCGACTGCGGCTCGATTTGCTGAAGGTCTCCCACCACGGCTCCAAGGCCAACACCTCGCCGGACTTTCTGCGCCGGATCGACTGCCGGCGCTTCGCCTTTTCCACCAACGGCGCGCGTCACGAGCACCCCGACCCGCAGACGGTAGCCCGGGTGCTCGCCGCGGATCCCCTGCGCGACAAGGTCCTCTACTTCAACTACCGCCAGCCCAGCAGCGAGCTTTGGGAGAGTCGCTGGCTCGAGCGGCGCTGGCGCTACCGCTGCGTGATGCCGGATCAGGCGGCGCCGGAGGGCGGCACCCTGGCCATCGAACTGTGATCCGATAGTCTCCGGCCGTGTCCGCCGCCGTTCAAGAGGAATCCCGCGCGATCCGGCAGCTGCGCGCCGCGGGAGCGGCGGGGAGCGAGGTCCGGGAGCTTCTGGCCTATAACGCCAACCCCTTCGACCTCGAGATCTTCAAGCGCCCCCTCGACCTGCCCCTGCGCGACGAGCCCTTCGTGGACGCCTGGCGCCTGTGGTGCCGCGACGCCGCCCGCCGCGGCGCCGCGGCGACCCTCCGGGAGCGCCTGACGGAGCTTCATTTTCCGATTCGCGAAGGGGTCAGCCACTGGCCGTCTTACCGCCAGGCCACCCGCCGGGGCGTCGACCCGCGGGGCATGAGCCAAGCCACCGGAGTCGAGCTCGAGCGCCCGGACTCGATCAGCCTGCGGGTCGAGGAGAGCCTGGCGGGGGCCGTGCCGGTGATCGTGGTGCGCGACCGCCCGACCTTCGAGGCTTTGGTGCGGGCCCTCAGCCGCTCCAACGAGCCGGCGACGGTGCCCGAAGCCCTGGGCGGTCTGATGATCACCAACTACCGCAACTGGTGGCGGCTGCGCCGCCTTTATGGCCGGAGCGACTCCGCCCTCGCCGCCGCGGGTCGCCGGGAGCGCAGCACCGACCGCTTCATGCTTCTCTCGGACGGTCCCTACAGCGCCGTTCCCGCCGCTGAGCTCGGGCTCGAGGACGCCGCCTGGCGGCGCCGCTCCCTCGAGCTGCGCCAGGCCCACGAGCAGGTGCATTACCTGATGCGCCGGCTGCTCGGCGTGATGCGCAACAACCTGCTCGACGAGCTGATCGCCGACTATTTGGGCATGCGTCTGGCCTGGGGGGCTTTCAGGCCCGATTGGTTTCTGCGCTGTCTGGGTCTTGACGGGCGCGGGCGCTACGGGCCCGGCGGTCGCCTCGACCTCTACCGGGGCGATCCGGCTCTCTCGCCGGGCGCTTTCGAGGCCCTCCAGCGCCTCATCTGGCGGGCGACCCGCAGCCTCGAGGACTTCGATCGATCTCTCGGTCCTGAGGCCTGGAACACCCGGCGCACGGCGGCGATTCTCGGCGCCCTGGCGTCGAGCCGGCTGGAAACGCTGGCCGCCGAGGGCGGCGGCGAGGCCCTGAGGGCCGCCCTCAAAGAGCTCGAGCTGCGGCTCGAGCGCTCTCCGGAGCCGCCTGAGGCCCCCGTTCAGGCCCCCTGATCTTCGCGGCCGGGCGGCACGATCAGCGAGCTGACTTCGCACCGGGAGGCGACATCGGCGGCGACGCTGCCCAGCAGGAAGCGGTCGAAACCGCTGCGCCCGTGGGTGGCGAGAATCACCAGATCGAAATCGCCGCCCGAGGCCTCTTTCACGATCTCATCGCGCACCTCATCGCCACGGCGCACCTCGCGGGTCAGCCGGCCGCCTCCTGAAGGATCCAGCTTTGCGGCGAAGCGCTCCAGCTCCTCCTCGGCCATGCGGTGGATGGCCGCAGAGTCGAATTGCTGGCTGCGCTCGATCTCCTTGGCGGTGAGCACGAAGAGCAGCTCCACCGCGGGCGGCTCGCCGCCCAGCTGATCGAGCACCTGCAGGCCGCGGCGCAGGCTGCCGAGCGCCAGGGGCGAGAGATCGACGGGCGCCAGCACCCGGCGCGGGGGCATCCGGGGCGCGCCGTCGATCACCCATACCGGACACTCCGCCTGGCGCAGCACGCGATCGACGGTCGAGCCCAGCCAGGAGAGCCGGTCGGTCTCGCGGGCGCCCAGAACCAGCAGATCGGCCTTCTCCCGACGGGCGGTCTCGAGCAGCATGCGGTGGACTGCCCCCGCCTCGACGGTGACGCCCGCGATCGTCGAGCGCTCGAGACCGAGGCGGTCGAGCTGCTCGTCAAGCAGCCGGCAGCGCACCTCGCGCTCGCTGCTCAGGAGGTCGGGGGTGACCGCCGCCAGGCCCGCGGAGGCGCCGATGAAGACGGTCGGCAGATCGTGGGCGTGGAAGAGATGGAGGGGAGCGCCGCAGCCTCGGGCGATGTCCACCGAGGTCGCGACCACCGGATCGCTGCCGATTTCCAGAGAGGTTCCAACAACGATCGAGCTCACTTTTTGAACCGAATCGGCCATTCTTTTCCTCCTTTATCGGGCGAAAGATCCTGAGTCCCTCGGGGCGCCGGGGGCTGCGCGAAGCGGCTCGCGCGCGGCCTGCCCCAGCGCGTTCAGGCCCGGGCGAGGGCCGGTGATATCTTTCCACAGCTGTCGACGGTCTTTATTTCGTTCCTCCCGGGCCCTCAGCTGAGATTCTCGATGCTCCTCCAGCGTCTCTTCAGGTTGTTGATCGAGCCCCCGGGCTCCACCCACCGGCGCGCCCGGTCGATGAGAGCATGGGCGATACTGGCCGCAGCGGTTTTCGCGGGACCGATCGCGACGGCCGGCCTGGCTGCCGGCGAGGAGCCGTGGATCGTCGGGTTGCCCGAAGGAGCTCCGCACGCGCACCTCAACCCCGAGGGCGGCGAGCCGCAGGGCTATTTGGTGGACTTTTGGCGAGCGGCGGGCGAGGTGCTCGGCGCCGAGGTGGTTTTTCGCCTGGGCGCCTACGACGAGCTGCTCGAGTGGCTGCGCGCCGGCGAGATCGACCTTCACGGAGGCCTGCAGCTCGGGGGTCTCGCGCCCCCCGAGGTGGACTCCGGCGCGCTGATCCTCGGAATGCCGGTGTCCGTCCGCTGCCAAAGCCTCTTCTTCGTGGCCGGCTCGCCCGCCCTCAGCGCGCTCGAGGGCAAGAGGGTCGGCATGCTTCCCGACATGCTGGCGGCCGATCCCCTGGGGGGACTCGGAGCCGCCGCGGTGCCTCTCTCGAGCGTCCCGCAGGGGCTCGAAGCGCTGCGCGGCGGAGAGCTCGACTACGTCCTCGGTCCGGACCGCGCGCCCGGCCCCGAGCAGATTCGCTCGCGGCAGCTTCACTGCCCGTGGCTGGTGCCGGCGGTGCGCGCGGAGCGCGCGGGCGAGCCCGTGGCCGGGGCTCTTGCCGCCGCGGCCCGCGTCGACGGGTCGCGTCTCGAGCAGCGCTGGCGCACGGCCTCGGGGGTCGCCGTGGCGCCCCCGGGTCTCGAGGTCACCCAGGAGCAGCTCCGCTGGCTCGCCGGCCACAGCTCGATCCGCCTCGGCGCCTCCCCCTGGGTTCCCATGACCGAGGTCACCGAAGAAGGCCTGCTCACCGGGTTGGGTCTTGAAACGGTGCGCACGGTCTTTCAGAAGATCGGCGTGCTGCCGATCTTCGCCAGCCAGACGGACTGGCGAGACGCGATCGCGCAGGCCATGGACGGCGAGACCGACGGCCTCGGCTACACCCTGCCGTCGGCCGAGCGCGAGCAGACCCTGCGGTTTACCAAGCCGCTGGTTTCCCCGGATTTCGCGATCGCCAACCGGATCGACGCGCCCTTCGTGCGCGGCCTGGGCGATCTCGCGGGGGCGCGCCTGGCGGTGATCGAGGACTATGAGGTTCTGGGCGCTCTCCGGCGCGATCATCCGGAGGTCGAGCTGGTCGAGGTGCGCAACGCGGAGGCCGGGCTGCGGCTGCTGTCGAGCGGTGGGGTCGAGGCGTATCTCGATATTCTGCCGGCCATCACTCAGCTGACCAATCGCCTGGGGATCAAGAACCTCAAGATGGCGGCCCGGCTCGACCTGACCTCCAGCATGTCCTGCGGCGTGCGGCGCGACTGGCCCGAGCTGGTGGAGCTGCTCGATCGCTCGATCGAGCAGACCAGCGAGGCCGATCTGCAGCGCATCTACGAGGCCTGGGATCGGGTGCATATCGAGCCGCGAGCCAGCAGCCGGCGCGCGGTGCTGGCCACCGCGGGCCTGGTCGCCTCGCCGCTGCTGGTGTGGATTTTCCTGCAGGCCCGCCGAACCGTGCGCCAGCGCCAGGAGGCGGAGCGCAAGGAGTCGATGCTGCAAAATCAGGTGATCCAGCTTCAGAAGCTCGAGGCCGTGGGCACCCTGGCGCGCGGGGTCGCCCACGACTTCAACAATATTCTGACCGCCATACTGGGCTACGCGGATCTCGCGACCCTCGATCTTCCGAAGGATGCCGAGGGCCATGAATCGCTGCGCCGCATCGTCGCCTCCGCCACCCGCGCCCAGGATCTGGTTTCCCGCCTGCGCGCCTTCAGCCACAGTCAAACCATCGAGGGAGACACCGTCGATCTCGCCCTGCTCGCCCGGGAGGCGGCGAAGCTGCTGCGCGCCTCGCTGCCCGCGACCGTGCGCATCGAGACCGAGCTGCCGGCGAAGAGCGCCTGGGTGCACGGCAACGCCTCGCAAATCCAGCAGGCGCTGATGAATCTGGCCAGCAACGCGGCCGATGCGATGCCCGACGGCGGCCTGCTGGCGATTCGCCTCAGGAGCATGAAGGACGCCGCCGGCACGGAGACCATCACCGGCCCGCTGGCGGCGGGTCGATACTTCCAGCTGAGCGTCGAGGACGAGGGCGTCGGCATCGAGCCGGAGGACCTGCCGAAGATCTTCGACCCGTTCTTCACCACCCGCCCGGTCGGCGCCGGCACCGGCCTCGGCCTGTCGACCGTCCACGGCATCGTGAGCGCCCACCAGGGCGGCATCCTCGTCGACTCCGAGCGCGGACGCGGCAGCCGCTTCGAGATCTATCTGCCGGTCAGCGAGCCGCCCTCGGGCGCTCTCCCGGCCCTAGAGCACGCGGCCGCGCCCGGCCGGAAGGACGGCTGCCAGCGGATCCTGATCGTGGACGACGAGCCCTATTTGACCGACGTGGTCGGCCGCTGCCTCGAGGGGATGGGCTACACCACGCGCTGCTTCAACGTCAGCCTCGAGGCCCTCGAGGCCTTCGAGGACACGCCGCAAGACTTTGACCTGATCGTCAGCGACCTCACGATGCCCCACTTGACGGGCGAGGAGCTGGCCACCCGGGCGACGGCCATCCGGCCGGATATCCCGGTCATTCTGATGACCGGCTACTCCAGCCAGGTGGTGCAGGAGAAGGTCGCCCAGGGCACCATCCGCCAGGTGCTGGAGAAGCCGATGAAGCCCCAGGAGCTGATCGACGCCGTGGGTCGGCAGCTCGATCAGCAGACCCCGCCTTCATCCTGAACGAGGCCCGCGCTGGCGGCGGGTCAGTCCGACTCGAGATCCATGCCCATCACGTGGTAGCCCGCGTCCACGTAGACCGTCTCGCCCGTGATGCCGCCGGACAGCGGCGAAAGCAGAAAGAAACCCAGATTGCCGACGTCTTCCTGGTTCACCCCGCGACCCAGGGGCGACATGCCGGCGACCCGCTGATACATCTTCATAAAGCCCGGGATGGAGCGCGCTGCCACGGTTTTCACGGGCCCCGCGGATACGGCGTTGATGCGGACCCCCAGCTTGCCGAGGTCGTAGGCGAGGTAGCGCACGCTGGCCTCGAGGGCGCTTTTAGCAACGCCCATGACGTTGTATTTAGGCACCACCTTCTCGGCGGCAAAGTAGCTCAGCGTGACGATCGCCGAGCCCTCCACCAGCAGGGGCTCTGCGTGCTGGGCCACCGCCACGAGGGAGTAAGCCGAGATCTCGAGGGCGGTCACCCAATCGTCGCGGGTGGTGTCCACATAGCGGGCTTCCATGGCCGCGCGGGGCGCGAAGGCGATCGAGTGGACGATCTGGTCGAGCTGACCCCAGGCCTCGCGCAGGTCCTCGAACATCGCCGAGAGCTGGTCCGGATCGGTGACGTCGACCTGATAGAGGCGCACGCCCTCCATATCCCGGGTGAGCTTCTCGACCTCGCCGCGCAGCCGCTCGCCCTGGTAGCTGAAGGCGAGCTGGGCGCCGGCCTCGTGCAGCTTCTCGGCGATCGACCAGCCGAGGCTGCGTTTATTGGTCACGCCCATGATGAGAGCGCGCTGTCCGCTATGGTCCATCGTAATCATGGCGGCGGATCTTAGCAGCGCTCGGGAGGCCTCTTATGTCCCGGCTCTCTCGAGGAAGGTAAACACGCCCGAGACCTCCGGCGGAATGCGGCGCGGCATGCCGCTTTGGGCGTCGACGAAAACGTACTCGGTGGCTCCGCGGCTCAGGATCACCTCCCCGCCCCCCTCGAGACGCGCGATCTCGGTATGCCGGGTCGACTGGGCGAAACGCATCTTCTCGACCCACGTGCGCACCTCCAGGAGGTCCCCGGCAAAGGCCGGCTTCAGGTAGCGGATACGGTGCTCGTAAACGACCCACATGGCGCCCGCCGCGCGGGTCTCGCGGGTGCAGCCGAGAGAGTCGGCGTGGCGGTTGGCGACCTCCTGCATCCAGCCTACGTAGACCACGTTGTTGACGTGGCCGTTCTCGTCGAGGGCGTCCTCGGGCACCTCAAGGCTCCAGCGGTAGAGACCTTTTTCCATGGCCACCAACTATAGACTTCGAGGCCCGGAAACCAGACTTCGAGGCCCGAAACCGACCCAGGATCTCTACGGCCATGAATCGACAGAACGCCGAGCCCTACCACCTCTTCATGCTGGGGCTGAGCCTCTACGTGATCGCCGCGCTCTCAGCCCAGGTCCTCTTCCAGCTCGACGCCGAGGTTCTGGCGATCCTCGACATCGCCGACTTCGCCGTCTGCCTGGTGTTCCTAGCCGACTTTGCCCGCAGCCTGGCGCGCGCCGAGAACCGCA
>JBCCLG010000161.1:0-8967 GCA_039027015.1 Acidobacteriota bacterium
CGAAAGCCCGACCGTCACCCCACCGCATTCGTCTCCGCCCTGCGGCGGGCGCGATCGGGGGTGGGGAGCCGGAAATGCAGAAGCGCCTTCCTCACATGGGGAAGGCGCTTTCTCGTGGGGCGAGGCGGGCGAGCGTCGCCCCGGCCGAAATCAGGCTTGGCCAGGGATCGAGCGAAAGCGTCGAGAGAGCTGGAGGACCTGCCTCTCAAGGCGCCGGGATACCGCGTCAACGCCGAGGCGAGATTCAGCCTGGCGCCTCGCCTTCTGGACTCTCTCATGAGCCTCCGCGCCTCCCTCCGCCACCGAGCGCAGGAGCGCGGCAGCGTGCTCGATGTCGGGCTCGGCCCATCGGCTGCCCGCGGGGTAGGGGCCCTCGTCCTTCTCGAGGGTGACCACCCGATAGCGCACGGGCCAGCCGCCGTTGAGATCGAAGAAGTCGGTGACGCCGGAGTACGGGGTGGCGATCACGGGGGTCTCGTGCAGCATCGCCTCGGCGACGGTCAGCCCGAAGCCTTCGGATCGATGCAGCGAGAGGTAGACGTCGGCCAGGCCGATGAGTGCATCGATTTCGTCGCGGCTCAGGTAGTCATCGATGAAGCGGATGTTCCCGGCGTCGCCGGCGAGCTCCTGCAGCCTCCGGTGGTCTTCGGGAGCGAAATCCTTCTGCGAAGTCTTGAGCAGAAGAATCTTGGTGGGGTCGTCGCCGAACGCCTTAAGGAAGGCCTGGACGGCCGCGTAGGGGTTCTTGCGCTCGGCGTAGGACAGGTAGTTGAAGAGGTAGAGCGCCAGGAAGGCGTCTTCCGGTATTCCGAAGTGCTCCCGCGAAAAGGAGGTGCGCTCCTCTCGCAGGCTCACGGCCAGGGGCATGCGCCTCACCGGGACCGGAGAAACCGCTGAAAGGGCCTCCAGGCAGTAGGTGCTCGGCGTCCAGATCTCCTGCAGAGGCCCGAAGGCAGGAGCTAATGAGGACGGGAACTCCTCGAGCTCCCAAAGCCAGAGGCCGATGTTGTACCGGCCGCGGTAGACCTCGAGCCCGAGATGCTCCTGCACGGGCAGAACCTGGTCGGCGTTGACCACGAAGAGGTTGATGTCGTGGGGAAAGGTGCTCGTGGCGCCAGCGAACTCGGCGCCTTCCTCCCGACGCGCCACCACGCCGAGCCCGAGAGTGTGAAGAGAGGTGGGAATGCCGGCGTGGCGAAGGGCTCTGGCGAGGCCGCGGGCGGCCTCGCCCATGCCGGTCTCCGCGTCGAGGTAGCCGATCAGGTTGACGCCCGGACGCCTGATGTCGATCGAGCTTGGCAGAGCGGGCGCCACGGGTACGGCAGGCGCCGGCCGCACCTGGCGCTTGAGGGCCCGAAAGCGCTCGGGCCCCAGCATTTTCTTCACCGTCGCCTTGGCCTTCTTGCCGGCGGCGGAGTGGTAGACCCTCTTGAGGCGATTCTTTACCTTGCGCCTGAGCCCGCCGGGGGTCAGGAGGTCCGCCACCGTCTCGGGCGGCAGGCCGGCTAGATAGGCCGGATCGATCTTGAGCTGGTGACGGCCCACGTCCAGCAGCCAGGCCCGAAAGGCGGCGAGGTCCCGCCCGGCGGGGTCGGGAAAGGCCGAGCGAAGCTCCGGACGGGTCCAGTGGAGGTGGGCCAAGAATCGACTGACGTGTCTGGATCCGAGCCTCTCGGACGGCGCGTTCAGCCAGCTGAAGAAGCTGTTAGGCGCCTCGCTCTCAAAGGGGTCGGGCCACGCCCGCTGCTCCTCTTCGCCGAGCTGGAGATAGAGCGCGCGAGCGGCGTCTTGAATCGGCACCCCGTTGCTAAACCGGGCAAAGGCGTAGGGCCAGCTTCGGCATTCTCGCCAGCCGGCCTTGAGGACCCTAGCGGAGTAGTCGCGGTAGAGATCGGCCGCGCCGCCGATGTCCGCCAGGGTAAAGCGATCCTGATGCTTAGAGACGCCGTCGAGCCGCTCGGGTTCGATACCGCTGAAGTGAAAGAAGACCAGCGGCTGGCCGTTGCTGGTCGCCCTGCCGTCCGCGAGGGTCTCGACGCTCCGCCCGTGAAGATTCCAGTAGGCGACGTTGTAGCCGGGATGGCGCAGCACCCGGACGTTCTCGAAGAGCCCCGGCACCAGATCCATCCACTTTTGATCGACAAAAAGGCCCTGGTCGATGCGCACCACGCAGCGGTCGTAGAGCCGCTCCTGCCACCAGCGGATGACTCGACGCGAGACGTCATCGACCCGAAAAGCCACGAAGCCTAGATTGTAGGAACCGCTCTGCAGAATCGCCTGCTCGCCGGGGGAAGCATCATCGTCGATGGGATGCGTCAGGTGGGGGGTCAGGACCACCGACGATTCGGCCACGTGGCCGGCGAGCTCGTCGAGGCTGCCTAAGATCTGAATATCCGGGTCGAAGTAAATGAGGTTCTCGAGGTCATGGGCGTCGATCAGGTGCTCCAAGAGAAAAGGCTTGATCGCGGTATTGCACTCGAGGAGCGTGTACTTGAACAAGAAGCCTCGAAGATTTGGCACCTGGTCGGCGAGGTCTTCCGCCTCGAGAAGAGTGAAGCGCTCGCTGCCCGGGTCGATCGAGCCGTCGTTGCGGTCGACCAAGAGTACGAAGAAGCGTCCTTCCGGGTGATGCTCGAGAAACGAATCGCACAGCACCCGCGCGAAGCAGATGTAGTTCTTGGAGACGATGGTGCAGGCGTTGAGAGCCACTGAAAAACTTCTCCTGTCGAGGGAGACGGCTGACCGTGCCGCCGAAGAGCGGTCGTCCGGTCAGGCGGGCGAAGGGTGTTCGGGTTGAGCCGTTCTCTCGAGGCTTTGGGCGGTGAGCCGGGCGGCCTTCTCCCAGGAATGGGCCGCCGCGCGCCTCATCCCGAGGAGGCGACGGCGCTGCCGCTCGTCCCGGTCGCGCAGAAGAGTCTCCAGGGCGCCCGAGATCGCCTCGACCTCGGTGGGATCTACCAGGAGCGCCGCGTCGCCCACCACCTCCGGCAGCGAGGAGCGGTCGGACGTCATGACCGGGGCGCCGCACGCCATCGCCTCGAGGGGCGGGAGCCCAAAGCCCTCGGCAAGGGAAGGATAGGCGAAGAGCGTTGCCGCGGAGTAAAGCTCGGGTAGCTCATCGCTCTCGACCGGCCCGAGGCGGCGAACCAACCCCTCGGGCTGATCCGCGAGCCGCCGCTCCAGCTTCTCGGATCGCCAGGAAGCACCGCCGGCTAGGACCAGCGGGAAGGCCCTGCGGGTCTCCTCTCCGAGCGCCTCGTGGGCCGAGAGCAGGCGCGCGAGGTTCTTACGCGGCTCGAGAGAGCCGACTGAAAGGACGTATCCGCGAGCCTCCTCGGGCAGACCGTGACGTTCTCGAAGCCGAGCGAACAGCTCTTCCCGATCGGTTTCCTCGGCGCGATCGGGCGTGCCGGAAGGCACGCGCCGGGCGTACTCGCGGCCCAGGCCCGGGGTAATGACGTCGATGGAGGAGCGGGGGACCTCGAGCCACCGCTCCAGCTCGCGACCGGTAGCCCGGGAGATGGCGAGAAACCGCGATCCTTCATGTTTGGCGCGCAGGAGCCCCTCGCTGACGTGCAGCCGATTGCCTAGAGTGTGGCAGTCCGGATGGCTGAACACGGTCAGGTCGTAAGCCACGAAGAGGACGGGCGGGGACGGAGCGCCGGGCGTCCTATCGGATCGCCGCGGGCCGGGAAGCGTCCAGCTCGCCGCCAGAACGGCGTCGATCTCGCCCCAGGGAAGCTCGCGGGAACAGGCGCCGGCGCGAAAGTTCTCGCCCAGCGTTCCGAGCGCCTCGAGAGCGCCCTCGCCGTCTTCGTGGAGCAGATCCGTAAGCCACCATTCGTGATCGGTTCCGAGACGGTCCAAGGCCCAGACCAGCTCGCGGATCCAGGTGCCGAGACCGTCGAGGCTCGAGGCCTTCGCGATGTCGAGGGCGATCTTCATGGAGGCAAGAGTAGGCCGCTTTAGGCCTCTCGGCGCCAGGCCAAGAAGCGTTCTTCCAGCTCACGGACGCGCTCGGCCGTCAGCTCGCCCCGGCGATGGGCCATTTCGAGGAGATGGAGCAGATGGTCGGCGCGCTGGCGGGATTCCAGGCGCTCGAGGCGCTCGTCGGCAGAGTCGGAGCGAAGGTCTGCCCGGTGTGCGTTTTCAAATCCGGCCGTCGCGACTTCGTCGATCCGCCCGTCCAGCAGTGCGAACTGCCGGGCGCTCTGGCTTTCGAGCGTCTGAAGCCGAGCCTTGACCCGCGTGCTGAGAACGCGCAGCGCCCCGGCGATGAGGATCGTCAAGAGCGCGATCAGAAGATAGGGGAGCGGGTCGCCCATCACGCTCGGATCGCGAGAATTTCGGGAAACCAGCGGCGATCGGGCGCCACGTGGATCAACGCCAGGCTCAAGGGCAGGCTAAAGCGCCGTGGCCCCGCCGCGCCGGGGTTGAGGTAGAGGCATTTGCCAAACCAGTCCATCTCGGGCCGGTGGCTATGGCCGAAGATCACCAGCTCCGCGCCTCTGCGCCAGGAGGCCGGAGCGTCTTCTCGGCGGTGGGTCATCGCGAAGGGCACGCCGTCTAAATCGCCCTCGACGGTTGCCGGCAGGGCGCTCAGCTCACCGCCTTCATCGACGTTGCCGCGCACCGCGATGACCGGGGCGATGTGGCCGAGAGCTTCGAGGATTGAGGCCTTGCCGACATCGCCGGCATGGAGGATCTTCTCGCATCCCTGGAGCATCTCGAGCACCTGCGGGCGCAGCAGTCCGTGGGTGTCCGAGAGGATTCCGAAACGCCTCATGGGCGCGATCTTAACCCAGCGCGGTGTGCTAAGGTCCTATGGATTCAAGCCGAGAAGGGGTTTCCAGCAAGGTCGATTGACCTCCAAACCCCGACTGTCGCCTGCCTCCCGCAGCCCCGAGAATCCGCGCACCTTCCGCGCTTCAGCCGCGCCGGCGGGTTCTGACCTTGGGCGCCCCTCGAACCACGACCAGGACGGCCGACCAGGTGATCATCGACAAAAGACGGGTGAACGGCATGGTGCTGCTCAACATTGAGGGCATCATCAAGCTAGGGCAGAGCGCTGAGTTCCTGGTCCAGAGTCTCGAGAGGACTCTCGAAAGCGACGAAGGGCACGTGCTGCTCGACCTTTCCAAGATCAACTACATCGACTCCACCGGAATTGGCGAACTTGTGGGGTATCTCTCGCGTTTTGCTGCCCGTGATCGAAAGCTGATCCTCGTCGCGCCCTCAGACCGGATCTGCAAGCTGCTCAAGGTGGCCCAAATCGATCACCTTTTTTCGATTTACGAAGATCTGGAGACGGCACTGGACGCCGAACAAATACTCCGTCAGGAAGCCGCTGGAGGCTCCTGACCCCGGCCGCCGAGGACCGCTGAGGACGCTGACTGAGGATCTGGAGATTTCGGAGACCCGGACTCCAAAACACCCAGAAGCGGGCGGGCCCGGCTTCCGGATTCCCATCTGTCTGCCTAGAGGAATCATCGATGAGCGTCGCGACTGAACCAGCTCCAACCACCACCACCCATCCGATCTCCGATGCGGTCCAGGGACTTGCCGATCTCCTGGGGGATCGCATCGTCCTCGATCTCGACGAGCGCAAAAAATTCGAGACCGACTTCGGAATGGTCGTGTTCAACGTCCCCGGGGCGGTCGCCAAGTGCAGGAACTCCCAGGAGGTCGCCGAGGTCGTGCGCTACTGCCGCGAGCACGGCGTGCCCATCGTCGGTCGCGGCCAGGGTCATACCCAAACCGGTCAGTCGACCACCCAAGGCGGCGTGGTCGTCGATACCGAGGCTATGCAGGTGATCCACGAGATCAATACCGAAGAGCTTTGGGCCGACTGCGACGCGGGCGTCGTTTGGCGCGATCTGGTGATGAAGTCAGTGCCGCTGGGCTATGTGCCGCCGGTTTTGACCAACAACCTCGGCGTCTCGATCGCCGGGACCACCTCGGTCGCGGGCTTGGGGGTCGCGTCCTACCGCTACGGCACCCAGGCGGATAACGCGATCGAGTTCGAGATCGTCACCGGCACCGGCGAGATCCTCCGCTGCTCGAGCGACGAGAACCGGGAACTTTACGATGCGGCCAGGTGCGGCCTGAGCCAATTCGGCATCATCACCCGAGTGAAGACGCGCCTGCGGCCCTGCAAGCAAAAGATCCGCATGTACCACCTGCTTTACGACGATCTCGGCGACTTCATGAAAGACGCCGAGGCGATCATGAAGCCCGATCCGCGCTTCAGCAGCCTCGAATCGCGCTGCGCCCCCTGCCCGATCTTCATGAAGCGCATCGGCGACGGGCTGAAGCTGCGCGAGGGCGCCCAGCTCTACGCCTACTGGACCTACCCGATGTTCCTCACGGTGGAGTATTCCGAGGGTGAGGAGCCGAACGACGAAGAGCTGCTGGAGGGCCTGTGCTTCCACCGGCACCTGCGCACCGACGAGTACACGATGCTCGAGTTCTGCCGGCGCCTGGAGCCGGTCTTCGAGATCTGGGACAACTCGGGCAATTGGGAGATGGCGCATCCCTGGGTTGAGTCCGTTCTGCCCTGGGATAAGGCCCAGGAGTTCATCGAGTTCGCCCTCGACAACCTGCCGCCCCAAAGCCTTGGCCCGGCCGGACACATCCTGCTATGGCCCTCGAGGGCGGATACCTCCAAGGTGCCTTTCTTCAAGCACCCGGGAGGCGAGTTCGTGATGGGGTGGGGCGTTTTGCCCGCGGTGCCGCCCAAATTCCTCGATATGGCCCTCGAGCAGCTCGACATGGTGAGCGAGCTTTCTATCGGCTACGGCGGCAAGCGCTACCTCTCCGGCTACATCACCTTCGACAAGGTCGAAGACTGGAAGAACCACTTCGGCGAAGAGACCTGGGCGCAGTTCTGCGCGGCCAAGAAGAAGTACGATCCCGACGGCATCATGGCCCCGGGCTTCATCACCTACGAGTGAGCCTGCGCCAGAATCAGGGCTCGCCCTTAGTGATCAAGGCCCTCCGGCAGCTTTTCGCGCCAGAGGGCCTTTTCACTTTATGGACTGGATGGCCGGCCGGTGGCGGCGGCCATCATGGATCACAGGGTCGCTAGCTCGTAGCAGACGGCCTCTTTGGAGTTTCTCACCAGTAGGTACTTGCCGGCGAGAGCCGGAGCATTCCAGCTCTTGCCGGTGAGAGCGCTGATCTGCCCGAGTTCCCTATGCTCCTCGGAGCTGGCTTCAAGCAGCAGCACCTCGCCGTCCTCGCTCTGCACCAGCAGGGAGTCTCCCACCAGAATATTCTGCCCGTGACCGTAGCGCCCGCGCTTCCAGCACCTGGTGCCGTCGGTGGGGTCCAGGCAGGTCATGACGCCGTCATCGAGGCCGAAGACATAGCCTTCATGAATCACAGGGTTGGTGAATTTGGCCTTGAGCCGAGGCGAGGTCCACTGCTCGGAGACCTGCCAGCCGGCGTCCTCGGAGGGAGCGATCTGCAGGAGCGCGGCGCCGATGCCGTAGCCGCTTGAAATCAGCACCCGGTCTCCCTGCAGCACCAGCGGCATGGCGACGTTGGGCTGCTGGCCCGACCAAGGATGCGTCCAGAGGACCGCGCCGGTCGACGGCGCATGGGAGCTGACCGAGGCGCCGTTGAAGATCAAGATCTGCGGGGTCCCCGCGATCTCGACCAGCCTGGGCGAGCTGTAGCCGACCCGGTCGCTGCCCGCCTGCCAAACCACCTGGCCCGAGTCCGCCCCGAAGGCGACCAGCGAAGCGCCCTCGGCGCCGAGCGAAACCACCACCAGGCGCCCGTTCTCTTCCGTATCGAAAACGAGAGGCGAGCTGGCAAAGCCCCACTCCGGCCTTTTGGTGCCCAAGTCCTCCGCGGCGCTTTTGACCCAGCGCGGCTTTCCGTCGGCCAGGTCGAGGGCGCGCAGCGAACCGTTGGGGCCGAAGGCGTAAACCACCCCGTCGCGTACGGTGGGGGTGGAGCGCGGCCCGTTGCCGCCGATCACCGACTCAAAGACGCCGTCGACGCCGTGACTCCACACCACTTCGCCACTCTCCAGGTCATAGCGCACCACCACCTGCTGACCCTCTCGCTGTTCGAAGGTCACCGCGGCGTTGCCGACCACCGCGAAGCTCGACTGACCCGCGCCTACGGAACGCCGCCAAACCTCCCGCGGCGGACGCGCCTGCCAATCTGGATCGAGCCGCAGGTTTTCGACGGACGCGGTTCGGTTTTTGCCGAGAAATTGCGGGTAGTCGTTTTCCGTCGCCTCAACGGCCCCGGAGCCGCCGCCGCCCTCGAACTGAACGTCCCCGGCCCAGCGGAAGGAGAGGATCGGCACCATATTGCCGGACACCTCCTCGATTCGGAAGAGGGTGAAGAAGAGAACCATGGCCGCGAGGCCGCCGCCGAGTATCTTGAGCCTCGCCCATCCGCTGAAGCGGGCGAAGAGCATCGCCCAGAGGAAGAGCAGGAAGCCGGCGATGAGCACAACCGCGCCCAGCGCGAAGGTGCGCTGCTGCTGATCCTCGGTCTCGCTCATCAAAAGATAGGCGAAGCGCCCGACGGCGGCTATGAGAATCAGCAGCGCGGGCCACCAGCGGACGGGGCGACGAGGTGTGGAAGAGTTCATGGCTCGGCCTCCTGGATCCATCGATGGATCGATCCGGTCAAAGGGTCAATTTTCCTCGGACGCAGCTCTTGCGCGGATTCCCGTTCGCCCGTCGCTGCCCTGGGAGATCGCCGCGGCTTTCTGCCGCGCCCGTTCGTGAACCGCGTCCACACGGCCGCCGAACGCGGCGGGCTCCTGCAGTTCCGGGAGCTCGCCAGGCCGCTGCATCAGCAGGGTTTGAGTGGGGTAGGCGAACTCGACCTCCAGATCCTGCGCGAGGCGCATGATGTCGAGCGCCAGGCGGTGCCGCGCCTTCAGCTCGGCGGCCCAGTCGGGCGTCTCGAAGAAGACGTAGATCATGATGTCGATCGACG
>JBCCLG010000162.1:0-8956 GCA_039027015.1 Acidobacteriota bacterium
CGCCGCCCATGGCGAGGGCATACGGGTCGTCGGGCGGCGCCACGCGGGTCAGAACGCGCACCCGATCGCCGCCCGGCGAGCCGCCGATTTGGTGGGCCATCTCGTAAACCAGCGCCCCGACTCCCGAGATATCGGCAGGCGGGTAGGTGTTGGAGACGATCAGGATGCGCACGGGCCGCTCGCTCGGGGCCCGGCGGGCGGGCCGGCGATCAGAAGAGGGTGTAGATGAAGGGCGCCAGAGCCGAGCCCTGGGTGGCGACCAGCAGCAGGCCGAGGAGTAGCAGCATGCCGATGATCGGCCCGAGCCACCACTTCTTGCGAACCTTGAGAAATTCCCAGAACTGCTTGAGGAAAACCGACATGACTATCTCCGGGCGGGAGGGAGCGGAGCGCCCCCATGAGAGAGGGGGGAGGGTCGCCTCCCCGGCGGGTGGAGGGCGGCTCGCGGTGACTCCCGAAGGGTGTCTCAGGAAGTTTGAGTTCGGATCGAGTGGCGATCAGAAGAAGTTCTCGTAGCGCCGAACCTCGGTGATCGGGTATTCCTTATCGATCCAGTACGTTGAGGCGTTCTTGTCGATCTTCCTCTGCAGCGCATCGCGGCCGATGACTTTGAAGAAGAGGGCCACCGGCGTGATGATCAGAAAGAAGAAAACCGTCAGCAGCAGCCGGGTCATGAAGGCGCCCAGGATCACCGCCAGGGTCATCCAGCCGAGATAGACCGGCTTGAGGATTTTCGGCACGACGGCGCCGAGCACGATCAGCGGCACGCCGATATAGACGAAGACCACGGCCCACGACACGTCGCGCCACAGCAGGAAGGCGCCCAGGGCCGCGAACACGCCGCCGACCGCCAGGCCGAATTTGCGCAGGGCCGGAACGTCGGTGGGCAGGAGGCGAATTTCTTCTCGGATCGACATCACCACTCCCAATCAGTCGAGCTCGAACTCCGAACGCCAGTCGCCGACGTCCTTGAACTCGGGCTGCTCGCGCTTGTCGAAGAGGTAAGGGCCGCACATCAGGTAATCCATCTCGGTGCGCATGAAGCAGGTGTAGGCGTGCTTGGGGTCGCACACGATCGGTTCGCCGCGCACGTTGAAGGAGGTGTTGATGATCACCGGACAGCCCGACTTCTCGTAGAACGAGGTGATCATGTCGTAGTAGAGCCGGTTGTCGTCCGGATGCACGGTCTGCACGCGCGCCGAGTAGTCCACGTGGGTCACCGCCGGGATGGCCGAGCGCGCGATATTCAGCTTGTCGATGCCGAAAAGAGCCTTCTGCTCGTCGGTCATCTGCAGCCAATGCTCCTCCGCCACCGGCGCCACCAGCAGCATGTACGGGCTCTCGCGGTCGATCTGGAACCAGTCGGAGACCTTGTCGTAGGCCACCGACGGCGCGAACGGCCGGAAGGATTCCCGATATTTGATCTTGAGGTTCATCACCGACTGCATCTTCTCGCTGCGCGCGTCGCCGATGATCGAGCGCGAGCCGAGGGCCCGGGGACCGAACTCCATGCGGCCCTGAAACCAGCCGATGACGTTCTGATCGGCCACCAGCTGGGCCACGCGCTCGGCGATCTCGCCCTCCGGCACCTTCTCGTAGACCGCTCCGAAGTCGCTCAGCATGGAAACGATCTTCTCGTCGCCGAAGCTGGGGCCGTAGTACGAGCCGTTGGTGGTGCCTCGCGGCTTGGACTGGCGCGGCTTGTCGGCGTACATATGCCAGGAGAGAAGCGCCGCGCCCAGGGCACCGCCGGCGTCGCCCGCGGCGGGCTGGATCCAGATGTCGTCGAACTTCGATTCGCGCAGGATCCTGCCGTTGCCCACGCAGTTGAGGGCCACGCCGCCGGCCAGGCAGAGGTGCTTCATGCCGGTGACCTGCCGCACGTGCTCGGACATGCGCAGCATGATCTCCTCGCACACCACCTGCACCGAGCGGGCGAGATCCATCTCGCGCTGGGTCAGCTCCGACTCGGGCTCGCGCGGCGGGCCGCCGAAGAGCCGGTGAAATTTGTCGCTGGTCATGCGCAGCCCGGTGACGTAGTCGAAATACGACATGTCCATCCGGAACGAGCCGTCGTCCTTGAGATCGATCACGTGCTCGAGGATCTGATCGACGTATTTGGGCTCGCCGTAGGGCGCGAGGCCCATGACCTTATATTCGCCGGAGTTGACCTTGAACCCGGTGTAGTAGGTGAAGGCCGAGTACAGGAGACCCACCGAATGCGGGAAGTGGATCTCCTTGAGGATCTTGATGTCGTTGTCCTTGCCGACGCCGAAGCTCGTGGTGGCCCATTCGCCGACGCCGTCGATGGTCAGGAAGGCCGCCTCCTGGTAGGGCGAGGGGAAGAAGGCCGAGGCGGCGTGGGACTCGTGATGCTCGGGAAAGAGCAGCGTGCCCTTGAACTCCGACAGCTCCTCCTGGATCAGGCGCGGGATGAAGAGCTTTTTCTTGATCCACAGGGGTATGGCCGTCAAAAAGGAGGGAAGGCCCAGGGGAGCGCCGGCGATGTAGGTCTCGAGGATGCGCTCGAACTTGAGAAACGGCTTGTCGTAGAAGGCGACGTAGTCGAGGTCGGCCTCGCCGATGCCGCCCTCCTGCAGGCAGTAGCGAATGGCCCGCAGGGGAAATTCGGAGTCCTGCTTGATGCGCGAGAAGCGCTCTTCGGACGCGGCCGCGACGATCTCGCCGTCGACCAGCAGGCAGGCGGCGGCGTCATGGTAATAGCAGGAGATGCCGAGGATCTTCATCGGTGGGCCTCGATCGAAACGGGTCAGGCGGGCCGAGACTCGCGGGGAGGAGGGGTGGGCTGCGGGCGGCAGCCCGGCGCGATTTCTACCATACCCCTCCCGGGCTGTCGACGCCGCCGGTGGCCGGCAGCGGCCGCCGCCCCCTCAGCGCGCGGGCGGGCGCCCGGTCTCAGCGGAGCTGGCCCCTGAGCGCCTCGACCTGCCGCTCGATCTCGGGCCAGGCGGTGCCGCCCCGCGACGTGCGGCGCTCGGCCGCCGCCCGAGGGTCGAGCACGCTGCGCAGATCGCCGTGCAGCTGGGGATGAAACGAGGTCGCGAGGTCGGGGGCGGTGAGGGCGGTCAAATCGCGGCCGTTCTCCTCGCACCAGCGCACCACCCGGCCCACCACCTCATGCGCCTCGCGGAAGGCCACGCCGCGGCGCGCCAGCAGGTCGGCCAGCTCGGTCGCCAGGCTGAAATCACCCACCAAATCCTCCTCGAAGCGGCCGGCTTCGAAGGTGAGGGTGCGCCACATGCCGGCCGTGATCTCGACCGAGTCGAGGGTCGCGGTGACGGCGTCGAAGAGCGGCTCGCGGTCGTCCTGGAGGTCGCGGTTGTAGGCCAGGGGAAGCCCCTTGGTGAGGGTGAGCAGCGCCATCAGCGCGCCGGTCACCCGGCCCGGCTTGCCGCGCACCAGCTCGGCGGCGTCGGGATTGCGCTTCTGCGGCATGATGCTGGAGCCGGTGGTGTACGACTCGCCGAGGCGCACGAAGCGAAATTCAGCGGACGACCAGTTGACCAGCTCCTCGGCCATGCGCGAGAGGTGACCGACGCAGATCGCGCAGGCCGCCACCACCTCCTGCTCGTGATCGCGCGCCGCCACGGCGTCCATGGCGTTCTCCACCAGGCCGGAGAAGCCGAGCATTTCGGCGCTGCTCTCGCGGTCGATCGGGTGCGGCGTCCCGGCCATGGCGCAGGCGCCCAGGGGCGAGAGGTCGACCCGGCGGCGGGCGGCGGCGAGGCGCTGGCGGTCGCGGACGATGGGCCAAGCGTGGGCCAGGAGATGGTGGCCGAGCAGGATCGGCTGGCCGCGCTGCAGGTGGGTATAGCCCGGCATCAGGATGCGGCCGTCGCGCTCCACGCGCTCCAGGAGCGCCTCGATCAGGCCGGCCAGCGCGGCGTCCAGGCGGTCGAGTCGGCGGCGCAGCCACAGCCGAACGTCGGTGGCGACCTGATCGTTGCGCGAGCGGGCGGTGTGCAGCTTCTTGCCCACCTCGCCGACGATCTCGGTCAGCCGCACCTCCACCGCCATATGCACGTCCTCGTGGGCGTCGGTGGGCCGCCAGGCGCCGGTGCGGATCTCCTGGCGCACCTGCTCGAGCCCCTCGCGCAGGCGCTCGGCCTCCTGCAGGCTCAGGATGCCCGCCTCGCCGAGCATGGTGGCGTGGGCGAGGGAGCCGTCGATGTCCTCGTCGAGCATGCGTAAATCGATCGCCAGAGACGACGAGAAGCGCTGCATATCGGCTCCGGGCGGGGCGTCGAAGCGGCCGCCGATGGGCCCGCTCCGCCCGCCTGCTGAATCTTCCTGGCTCATTCCTTGCGCTCCTCCCCGTCCTCTGCTCGCCCCGGGCGCTTCAGTCCGAGGCTTCCTCGCCGCCGCCGGCGCTCTCGGGGTGGCGGATGATGCCGACGATGCGCTCGACGATCTCGGCGGGCAAAAGATCCGAGGTGTCGATCTCGCGGTGCTCGTCGGTTTGGGTGAGCGGCGAATCCTTGCGCTCGCGATCGCGTCGATCGCGCTCCTCTAAGTCGCGCAGCACCTCTTCGATGGGGCCGCCTCGGCCGGCCGCCACCAGCTCGCGATGGCGCCTCTCGGCGCGCACCTCGGCGCGGGCGGTGAGAAAAAACTTGTGCGGCGTTTCGGGAAAAACCACCGTGCCGATATCCCGCCCTTCGAGCACGCCGCCGCCGCGGCGGCCGAACTGCCGCTGGATCTCCACCATGCGCTTGCGCACCGCCGAATACACCGAGACCCTGGAGGCCGCGCGGCTGATCTCGGGCGTCCTGATGCGCTGCCCCACCGGCTCCCCGCGCAGCCAGACCTCGACCCCGCCCTCGCTGTCAGCGCGCAGCTCGAGATCCAGCTCTTTGAGGCGGCGGCGCATGGCCTTGGCGTCGTCGAGCGCCACGCCCGCCTCGAGGGCGTCGAGGGCCACCGTGCGGTACATGGCGCCGGTGTCGAGCATCGGCACCCGCAGGCGCTTGGCGAGCAGCTGGGCGACCGTGGTCTTGCCGACGCCCGAGGGGCCGTCGATGGCGACGATCAATGATTCCTTCATCATCTCTCCTGCGGTCGGCCGCGCCCCTTGGCTCGCCCGCCGCGGCGTCCTTTCTCGTCGCCGGCCTTGCCGCGCCGGCCGCGCTCCCTCCGGCCGGCCGGTCTCGCCCCCCGCCGGCCCGGCGGCTTGGCGGAGGCGCCCCGGCGCCCGCCGCCTCTCTTCGATCCGAAGTCGGGGCTCTGGCCGGCGCTGACCCTCTCGCTTTTGAGGCGCGCGACCTCGTCGGCGGTCAGCTCGCGCCACGATCCGCGCGGCAGGTCGGGCACGGTCAGCGGCCCGATCGCCACTCGGCGCAGGCGCTGAACCGGATGGCCGATGCGGTGAAACATCTCTCGAATCTGCCGCGGACGCCCCTCGCCGAGGCGCACCCGCCACCAGCTGTTGGCGCTCGTCTCGCGGGCTCCCGAAGGCCCCCTGAAGGCCTCGATGCCGGCCGAGGCGGTGCGCTTGCCGTCGAGCACGATGCCCTGGCGAAGGCGCTCGATGGCGCTCTCCTTCGGGCGTTCCTTGACCTTGACTTCATAAGTCTTGACGCAGCCGTAGCGCGGATGGGTGAGCCGCTGGGCGAAGTCGCCGTCGTCGGTGAGCAGCAGCAGACCCTCGGAGTCCCAGTCCAGCCGGCCGACGGTGACCAGGCCCTTGTGCAGCTTCTCAGGGATCATCTGCAGCACCGTGTTGCGGCCCTCGGGATCGTGCAGGGTCGACACCACGCCGCGCGGCTTGTTGAGCACGAGATAGAGAGTCGGCCGGTTGAGCGCGCGCACGCGCTTGCCGTCGACGCGGATGGCGTCGGCCTCGAGGTCGGCGCGCTGGCCGAGCTGTGCGTCGCTGCCGTTGACCGTCACGCGGCCCTGGCGGATCCACTCCTCGATTTGGCGCCGCGAGCCGACTCCGGCCCGGGCGAGAACTTTTTGCAGCCTCTCAGCCGCCATGATCCTTCTCCTGAATCTCTTCTCGAGTCTGTGCCTCGGACGGCTCCCGCTCGCGGGACGCCGCCGCCGCGGGCGAAATCGGGCCTCTCCCCTCGCGCTCGTCGCCCGGCGCCGGCATCCTATCCGTGTCGGCGGGCTGCGCGTCAGAAGAATCCGCGCCCGGGCCCTCGGGCGGCGAGGCGCCGGGCTGAAGCTCTAGGGCTTCGGCCTCCCGCTGCTGCCTCTCGTCTTGGAGCTCGGCCTCCTTCTCGGCGCGCTCGTCGTCGGCCTCCGCGACCTCGATCTCCTCGAGCTGCGCCTGCTCCTCCAAATCCGGCGGCTCGTCGGCGCTGGCCTCCGGATCGCCGCTGCCGAACAGCTCCTCGAACTGCTCGAGGGGCGGCAGCTCGGCCAGGGTGCGCAGCCCGAAGTGCATCAGGAAATCGCGCGTGGTGGCGTAGAGAAACGGCTTTCCCACCACCTCCTTGCGGCCGGTGATGCGAACCAGGCGGCGCTCGAGCAGCTTCTTGAGAACGCCCTGGGAGCTGACGCCGCGCAGCTCGGAGATTTCCGGCGCGGTCACCGGCTGGCGATAGGCCACGATGGCCAGGGTTTCCAAGGCTGGCATGGAGAGCTTATTGCTGCCCGTCACCTCGAAAAAACGGCGCAGATAGCCGTGAAGATCCGGCCGGCTGACCAGGCGATAGCCGCCGCCCGCGCGATCGATCACGATACCGCCCTCGCCCTCGCCGCCGCCGCCGTAGCGCTCGACTACCGCCCCGAGGGCCTCGAGGGCCTGCTCTTCGGCCCGCGCGCCGAACACCTCGATCAGCTTCTCTCGGGGCACCGGATCGTTCGACACGAAGAGGATCGCCTCGATCACCGCCTCCATCTCGGCGCGCTCGGGCAGGGTTTCGCCGCGCCGGCTCACGAGTGGATGGCCTCGAGATCTTCGAGATCCACCTCGCGCTCGGTGCGGTAGAGCAGCAGCGCGCCGCCCGCCGCCTGGTGCAGGCGCACCCAGCTGAGCTTGGTCATCTCGAGCACCGCCAGAAAAGCCGAGATCGCCTCGCGCCGACTGGAGAGGCCGCGCAGATCGTCGAGAAAATCGATCGGGCGAGCCGGCCGCAGCCGCTCGAGAAGGCGCTCGATTTGGCCGCGAACGGAATAGGTCTCGCCCAGCATCAGCATGGGTTCGGGATGCTCGCGCTCGTAGCGCTCGAGAACGCCCCTGAACGTCTTGAGCAGGTCGAAGAGCGAGAGCTCGCTGATGTCGATCTCCGGCGCATCGTCGCGCACGATGCGCTTCACCTCGTCGCTGCGGCGCGGCCACATGCCGCGCCTGACGCTGTCGACCTCGGCGAGGGCCTGGGCCGCCTCCTTAAGCCGCCGATACTCAAGCAGGCGCTCGACCAAATCCTGCCTCGGATCCTCCTCGACCTCCTGGCCGGCCAGGGTACGCGGGCGCGGCAGGAGCATCTTGGATTTGAGGTGAATCAGGTAGGAGGCCATGTAGATGTATTCGGCGGCGATATCGAGGTTCAGGATCTCCATCAGATCCAGATAGGCGTGGAATTGATCGCAGACGAGCGCCACCGGGATGTCGACGATCTCGACCTTGTTGATACGGATCAGCTGCAGCAGGAGGTCCAGGGGACCTTCGAAATCCGGCAGGCGAACGTGCCAGGACTCCGGCAGAACGCCGGTGGTGGGCAGCGGGCTAGCCATGGTCGAGAGGAGGAGTGGTGGGCACCGGCTGAATTCACCGCCGCCGCGTCTGGCCGCGACCGCGGCCGGGCGTTCAGGACAGGTGGAAGTGAGTCTTGATGAGGCCGAAGCGGACCTCGTCGCCCTCGTGGAATTCCACCGGTACCCCGGTCTCGACCCTCTCGCCGTTGATGAAGGTGCCGTTCATGGTTCCGATCTCCTCCCGCAGATAGAACTTGTCGCCGCGCCTAAAAATCTTGGCGTGGCGCCGGCTGATCGAGCGCTGGGAGTCGGCCGGCGTCAGGTCGATATCCGGATTGATGCCGGTCACCGGGTCGCGACGGCCGATGGTGGTCTCGCTGCCGGCGGCGAGGTGGAATTCGATATCCGAGGAGTCGTGAACCAGGCGCTCCGGCCCCTTGGCGTTCTCGGCGCTCACCGGCTCTTCGGTGGGATGCTCGAGAGACGCCGGACTCTCCTCCGAACCCAGGGCCTGACGCAGCAGAAGATCCGTCTCGCGCAGGCGACGCGAGAGCTTGCGCATCATGCGAACCGCGATCTCCGGGTTCTTGCGCAGCATCTGGTCGAAGGTCGAACCGTTGATCGACAGCAGCCTGACCTCGCTGGTGGCCTGGGCGGACGCGGTGCGCGGCAGATCTTCGAGAATCGACATCTCGCCGAAGAAATCGCCCTGGGAGAGGGCCGCGAGGCGCTGGTCCTCGCCCTTGAAGTGCTTCACGATCTCGACCGTACCGCTCTGGATGATGAACATCTCGGTGCCGAGATCACCCTCGCGAAAGATCGCCTCGCCCTCGGCGAAGGAAACCGAAAACTTCTCTTTCTTTTTGGAGCTGGTGGATTTGAAGACCGGCTTCACTTGGACGTCCTCGCCTGGATCCTCTTCCTCAGGCTGTCAAGAAACCGCCGACGCGTCCGGCCACGGAAGGCCGACGGTGAGCTGCCGAGACGACGGGTCGAGACGCGCGAAAAGACCGATGGGCAGAGTCAGATTGGGGCTAGCGTGGCCGGCTTCGAGGCCGACCGCCAGGGGCCACGGATGGTCCGCGGCCAGATCTTGAAGAAGGCCGACGAGGGTCACTTCGCCGTCGAAGGCGGACCTTTCGATACCGTCTTCAGCGCGCAGGTGGCCGACGATCAAGCCTTGAATGGAGTTCAGGGTATCCGACAGCCGAAGGTGGGTCAACATGCGGTCGAAGCGGTACGGAGGCTCGTTTAAATCCTCCAGAAAAAGCACCGCGTGCTCGAGATCGGC
>JBCCLG010000163.1:0-8928 GCA_039027015.1 Acidobacteriota bacterium
CAGCGGATGCTCCATCTCGGGCTCGCGGCACGCCAGGGTGGTGACCACGCCGACCAGCATCAGGCCGGCAATCATCACGAACATCTGCTGGAAGCTCAGGCCCCAGGTTTCGGGGTCGACCACCCACAGTCCGAAGCCGGTGGCCACCAGGATGGCCACCCGATAGCCGTAGACCACCAGAGAGGCCGCGATGCCCTGCTCCTCGTCGGGCAGGCTCTCGCGGCGGTAGGCGTCGATGGCGACGTCCTGGGTGGCGCTGAACAGCGAGACGAGGGTGGCGACCGCGGCGATAAAGCCGATCGAGACCTGGGGGTCGCTGATCCCGAGGGCGGCGATCGAGGCGATCAGGCCGAGCTGGGCGAAGAGCATCCACGAACGCCTGCGGCCGAGGCGCGTGGGCACGAAGCGATCGAGCAGCGGCGCCCACAGGAAGTTGAAGTTGTAGATCATGGCGACCCACGAGAAGTAGCCGATCGTGCCGAGGTCAATGCCCTCGCGGCGCAGCCAGATCTTGAGGCTCGAAAGCATCAGCATGTAGGGCAGGCCGCTGGAGAAGCCGAGAAAGAGCAGCACCAGCAGCCGGCGACTGCGCAGGGCGCGCAGCAGCTCTCGAAAGGTCGGCTTGGGGCTAGGGCTTTCGCTCATCGCTCTATCGCTCCTCGGGGTCGACGCGCCGCAGGCGCCCTCGGCTCGCCAGCCACAAAAGAGCGGCCAGGACCACGAGGCCCGCGGGCGAGAGGGCCGGAATCTCGATCGCGGCCGGCGCTCGGGCGACCTCAAAAACGGTGGCGCCCGCAGCCGCGGGCGAGGAGGCGTCCGCCGAGAGCACCTCGCCGTCGGCGAGGCCGTCGCCGTCGGCATCGAAGAAGGCGCTGGCCTGGTTGGCCAAGACGGTTCCGGCGGGCGCCTCGATGAGCGCTTCGATTTCTATCTCGACGGCGGCGCCGGCGGCGAGCGGGCCATTCCAGGCCACCCGGCGCTGGGCCGCGTCGAGGTTGGCGGTGCCCGAGCTGGCGCTCGCCGCCAGCGGACGCAGGCCCGCGGGCAAAGCGTCGACCAGCTCGTCGCCCGAGAGATCGACCTGGTCCGCGCTTCCGACGTGACGCAGCTCGAGGAGGTAGCGCGTGACGGCGCCCTCCTCGAACGGCCCGAGGGCGCTCTTGGTGAGCTGCAGGATCACCCCCGAGACTCGGGTTTCCGCCCGCGCCGAGTTGTCGAAGACGTTGCCTTCAAACGACGGGGTCGAAACCTCGCCCTGCACCTCGAGAAGATCGCCGCCCGCAGCCGCGGTGAGCCGCAGACCGATCTCCAGAACCTCGGAGGCGCCGGGCGGGAGGTCGCCGACCAGGCAGGTGATGAGCCCCGCGCCCTCGGCGCAGCGCCCGTCCGAGCCCGCAGCCTCCAGGGCGGCGCCGGCGGGCAGCGGCAGCTCGAGGCGTGAGGCGAGGGCCACCCGGGTACCGCGCTGGGTGACCGTGGCTCGCGCCGTCACCAGCCCGCCCACCGCCACCGGGTCGGGGGCCAGATCGATCGAGAGACCCAGGTCCGCGAAGTCGCCGCCCTCAAGCCCCACGACCTCGGCCCGCAGGCCGTTCGGATTGTGGTGGTGGAGGAGCAGCAGGCCGGGCTCCGTGCGTCCTGCGGCCTCGAGGGCGCCCAAGTCGAAGCGCACGGGGATGACGGCGCCGTCGAGGTCGAAGTGGAGAGGCGCCGGCAGAGGCTGGGCGGGCGCTCCCCCCGAGGCGTCGAGCCCTGGAGCCTCGGCGTCGAAGGCGAACGGTCCGGCGGTGGACGAGCGGGCGAGGCGCGGGCCCGCGGGCGCCGCGCCGGCGATCGCCGTGCCGCCCAGGGCCTCGAGAACCCTGGCCGTGAAGCGCAGGTCCGCGGCGCCGGACACCAGGCCGAGGTCGGCGGCGCGCACCGCCAGCACCTGGCCGTCGGCCTGAAAGGGCACGGTGTACCAGGAGCTTGGGGGCAGAACGCCCAGGGGCAGCTGGCGCGAGATCGAGGCGCCGGAGCCCAGATCCTCGAGAACGGTGAGGAAGCCGTCGGTGGCGAAGGAGCCGAAGGCGAAGCTGCCCTCGTCGGTGGAGCGGAGAAGGAAGTCGTCGACGCCGTCTCGGTCGACGTCGAGGGCGACCTCGTAGCGCGCCTCGAGGGGCGTGGACAGGGGGCCCCGAGTGAGAAGAGCGAAATAGAGCGTGGCCCCGGGCAGACCGACGAGCGCCGCGTCGGTGGCGACGCCCACGTGGGTGAGGTCGAGGCCGGCGGGAAGGGAGAAATCGGGCGCCGGGCGGCCCGCCAGCTCGAAGACGCTGACCAGGGATCGCTGGTCTTGCGGCGGCTGGCTGCCCTGGTCGATCTCGTCGCCCACGAGGCGCAGCTCGGCGGCGCCTGGGGTGCCGGCGCCAAGCTTAAGAGGCCCGGCGGACGCCATGGCCGAGGCGGGCCGCGCGGTGAGGTGCAGGGGGACGCGCAGCGCGGGGCCGCCGCCGGCGGTGGGGGTCAAGGTGAGGTAGGCGGACCACTCGCTCGACCAGAATCGGGCGAAACCGAAGAGGGTCTCCTCCTGGGCGGCGGCGCGCTCGTGGCGCAGGGCGGCGGCGTCGATCTCGAGGCGCACCGTCACGTCGGCGCTGCGGAAGGGCGCCACGGCGACGGTCGGGCCGCCCGGCAGGCTGGCGGTGATCCCGGCGAGGGGCGAGACCTCGTCGATCGAGACCTCGAAGCCCGCCGCGCCGGCGCCGCGGTGGTCGATCCGCAGGATTCGCTCCAGCGCCAGGGCGTTTTCAACCTCCAGGTGGCCGAAGGAGAGGCCGACCCTCTCTGGACGGTCCAGGGAGTAAGCGAGGGTCTCGGTGTCGAGGGCCGCCCGCGCCTCGACCCGCCCGCCGCCCATGCGGCTGGTGCTCAGGCGCGGCGGCGTGTCCTCGGGATCGAGAAAGACGTCGCGCCCGGTGTTGACCAGCGCGGACTTGATCTCCCGGGGGCTCCAGCCCGGGCGTCTCTCGCGCAGCAGGGCGGCCAGCCCGGAGACGTGAGGGGCCGACATGGAGGTGCCGCTGCGCACCGCGGCGCCGGTGCCGCCCGCCGCGGCGTTGCCGAGACCCACGGAGGTGATCACCACGCCCGGGGCGGCCACGTCGGGCTTGAGCGCGCCGTCGCCGAGGCGCGGACCGCGCGACGAGAAGAGGGCGGCCTGGTCGGCGAGGGACGCCGAGGTCACGGTGAGGGTCGAGGCCGCGCCCGCCTGCAGAGCGGCGATCAGCGGGTCACCGGTGCGCTGGCGCAGCAGCACCGGCGGGATGGTGATGTCGCCGCCCGTGCCGTCGTCGAACACCCCCGACAGCTCCGGGCGGTCGTTGACGATCACCGCGGCGATGGCTCCGGCCTGCTGGGCGTTGCGGGTTTGGGTGGTGAAGCTGCAAGCGGCGTCGCGGCGCACCACGGCGATGCGGCCCGCGAGGGGCGCGGCCAGGGGCGCGCAGGCGCCCAGCGGATCGGCCAGGGCCGCCGGCGCGCTGAGGCCAGGCGCCGCGACCGCCGGACCGAAGTTCGCGCCGCCGGCCTGGTGGGTGCCGGCGAGCTCCGCCGGCGCCAGCACCCGAACGGCGCGGGTGGGAAAGCCGGTGTCGTCGTCCCAGCTGGCGGCCACCGCGATCGCCCGATCGGCGCTCGCCGGGGCGCCGACGATCGACACCACGTCGCCGTCGTTGCCCGCCGAGGCGACCACCACCACGCCGGCCAGGCTGGCGGCGTCGGCAGCCGCCGCGGCGGGGTCGTCCCGGCCGCCGAAGCGGGCGGCCAAGGAGAGGTTGACGACGTCGAGTCGGTCGCTGAAGTCGCCGTCGCCGTCGGGGTCCACCGCCCACTCGAGGGCCAGCTCCACCACGTTGGTGGTGCCGGAGCAGCCGAAGACCCGCAGCGCGTAGAGGGTCGCCAGGGGGGCCACGCCGGGGCCGACCCGCAGGCTCCCGAACGGCACGGTGGAGCCCGCGCCGTAGGGGCCGGGGTAGGTCGTGCCGTCGCCCTCGACCCCGAAACCGGCGGCGGTGCCCGCCACGTGGGTGCCGTGGCCGTCGCAGTCCATCGGATCGGGATCGGGCTGGGGGGTGGCGATCGCGGGATCGCCGGACGAAGCGTCGTAGGCGTCGCCCACGAAGTCGAAGCCGCCGGCGACCTTGGGCGTCGGGAAGAAGCCGTCGAGGATCGTCGGATCATTGGCGGCGTAGTCGGCGGCCAGGCCGGATCCGCCGAATCCGCTGTGCAGATAGTCGACCCCGGTGTCGATGACGCCGATGCGCAGGCCGTCGCCCAAAAGGCCGAGGCCGCCGGCGTCCCAGACGTCGTCGGCGCCCACGAAAGGTACGCTGGTCGAGTTGGTCCGCCGCTTGACCGGCATGGGCCGCACGTCGGCCACGCCCTCGAGGCGGCGGATCGCCTCGAGCCGCGCCTCGAGAACGGCGGCGGGCGCCTCGCCCCACGTGACGGCGAGGCCGTTGAGCACCCTTTGGACGCGGAAGATCTCCCGCGCTTCGGGAACCGCCAGGCGCAGGGCGCCCGCCACTCGCTCCTGGGTCTCGCCGTTGCGCTGAATCTGCCGCCGCGCCGCCGCCGAGGCCCTTTCGCGCGCCTCGCCGTTCGCCTCCTCGGTCGCGCTCGCCGCCGCTCCGGCGCCCTCGAGGCCGGCGATCCACGCCTCAACCGCTGAGGGCTCCTCGAGCCGAATCATCCACTGGATGGCGGGCGCGCCTTCGCTCGCCGCGGCCTGTTCGGGGCTCGGAATCAACGCCGCCGTCAGGATCGTGGCGGCCGCGAGAATCGCCGGCGCGAGACCGCTCAGTTTTCCGCCTTCTTGCCCGCGGGCTTGTTGGCGGCGAGCCTCGCGCCTTAACATCGTGCTTTCGGCCGTCATCGTGCTCGAGCGTACCAGGGTGGCGGCCCTGCATTGCCCTGCACCGCAGTGGACTGGACTGGAGCTCCCATGGCCCGCATTCATTTTCTCGGCGCAGCCGGCTCGGTCACCGGCTCAAAACACCTGCTGGAGGCCGCGGGACGCCGAATCCTGATCGATTGCGGCCTTTTTCAGGGTCCTCGGGCGCTGCGCCGCGAGAATTGGCGACCGCTCGACATCGCGCCCGAAAGCCTCGACGCCGTGGTGCTCACCCACGCTCATCCCGACCACGTGGGATTCCTGCCGCGGCTGATCGAGCAGGGTTTTCGCGGGCGCGTGCTGGCGACGCCGGCAACCGCCTCCCTGTGCGAGATCCTGCTGCGCGATTTCGGCAGGCTGCAGGAGGAGATGGCCGCGCATCACAACCGTCACGGCACCTCCAGGCACTCGCCCGCCCGTCCGCTCTACGGCGCTGAGGAGGGGCGGCGGGCGGCGCGTCGGATCGAGCCCGTGGCCCTCGGGGCGCCCAAGCGGCTCGCGCCGCGCCTCACCCTGGCCCTCCAGCCCGCCGGCTATGTGCTCGGCTCCGCGACGGTCGCCCTCGAGGTCGACGACGGCGCCGAGGGGCGGCGCATCGTATTTTCCGGCGATCTCGGCCGCCGCGACTCTCCGCTCCAGCCGGCGCCGACGCCCCTCGGCAGCGCCCACTACGTGGTGACCGAGTCCACCTACGGCGACCGGCTGCACCCCGACGAGCCGCCCGCCGACCAGCTGGCCAAGGCGGTGCACCGCACCGTCGATCGGGGCGGCGCGCTGATCATCCCGGCCCATGCCGTGGGCGAGGCTCAGAGTCTTCTTTTCCTGCTCGACGGCCTCGAGCGGGAGAGCAGAATCCCGGAGCTGCCGGTCTATCTCGACAGCCCGATGGCGATTGACGCGACGGAGATCTACGGCCGTTTCTCGAGCGATTTGCTGCCGGCCGTGCGCGAGGATTTAAGGCGCGGCCGTCGCCGGCTCAGGCCGCAGAAATTTCAGCTGGCGCGCACCGTCGAGGAGTCGAACGCGATCCATCGCGTGCGCGGTCCGGTGATCCTCCTGGCGTCCAGCGGCTCGGCGACCGGCGGCCGCGTGCTGCATCACCTGATCGAGCGTCTGCCGCGGCCCGAGACCACGCTGCTGATCGCCGACCACCAGGCGGACGGTACCCGCGGTCGGCGTCTTCAAAGCGGCGAGGCGACGCTCCGCATGCTGGGGCAGAACGTGCCGGTGCGCGCGCATATCGAGGAGCTCGAGGGGCTCTCGTCCCACGGCGACCAGGCGGATCTTCTGCACTGGCTGCGAACGGCCCGGCACCCTCCCGAGCGCACGTTTTTGGTGCACGGTGAAGAAGCCGCGGTCGCCGGGCTCGAGGAGAGGATTGAGAGAATGGGCTGGGCGACGATGGCGCCCCGGCGCGGCCAGGCGTTCGACCTCGATCTAGGCGCTTGAGAAGGCCGGGTTCGAAGCGGGCCCGCCGCCACGCCCCCTCCTTGAGGGCATGAGGCGGCGGCGCTTTCCCGTATTCCCCCCTCCCGCGGCCGTTCAGCGCTCGTCGACGGCGATGTAGGGGCGAGAGGTCTCGCCGGTATAGATCTGGCGCGGGCGGTTGATGCGCTGCTTGGGGTCTTCGCGCATCTCGCGCCAGTGGGCCAGCCAGCCGGGCATGCGGCCGAGGGCGAACATCACGGTGAACATATCCACCGGGATACCCATGGCGCTATAGATGATGCCGCTGTAGAAGTCGACGTTCGGATAGAGCTTGCGCTCCACGAAATACTCGTCTTCGAGGGCAACCCGCTCGAGGTTGGTGGCGATCTCGAGGAGCGGATCGTGAATGCCGAGATCCTCGAGCACGGCGTCGGCCGACTTTTTGAGGATTCGCGCCCGCGGATCGAAATTCTTATAGACGCGGTGCCCGAAGCCCATCAGGCGGAAATCGTCTTCCTTGCTCTTCGCCTTATCCACGAACTTCTGGTAGCCGCCGCCGTCCTCGTGGATCATGCTCAGCATCTCGATGACCTTCTGATTGGCGCCGCCGTGCAGCGGTCCCCACAGGGCGCAGACGCCCGCGGCGATCGAGGCGAAGAGGTTGGCGCCGGAAGAGCCGACCATGCGCACGGTCGAGGTCGAGCAATTCTGCTCGTGGTCGGCGTGCAGCATCAGCAGAAGGTTCAGCGCCTTCTCGAGCACCGGGTTGACCTCGTAGGGCTCGGCCGGAACCGAGAACATCATGTCGAGGAAGCGGCCGGTGTAGGAGAGGGAGTTGCGCGGATAGGAGAAGGGCTGGCCGATCGACTTCTTATAGGAGAAGGCGGCGATGGTGATCGCCTTGGCCAGCAGGCGGGTGATGTTGATCTCTATTTTGTCGTCGCGATTGGCGCCCGGGTAATAGGCCGAGAGGGAGCAAATCATCGACGAGAGAATCGCCATCGGATGCGCGGCAGGCGGGTATCCCTCGAAGAATTTCTTCATGTCTTCGTGGATCATCGAGTGGTACGTGAGCCCGTACTCGAAATTCGCGAGCTGCTTGGCGTTCGGCAGCTGGCCGTGCAGGAGCAGGAAACAAACCTCGGAGAAGGTGCTGTTCTCGGCGATGTCTTCGATGGAGTAGCCGCGGTAGCGAAGAATTCCCTTTTCGCCGTCGATGAAGGCCACGGCGCTCTGGCAGCTGCCGGTGTTGCCGTAGCCGTTGTCGAGCGTGATGGCCTGGGTTTCGGCCCGCAGCCGAGAGATGTCGATACCGACCTCTCCTTCGGTACCGACGGTGGTCGGAAACTCGAAAGACTTACCGTCGATTTCCAGTTTGGCAGGGCCCATCTTGATCTATCTCCTACAGTGAGTGCGATTTTGCGGCGAGGGCGCGAAATTCGATTTTTATAAATGTAATCCGCCCGGATTCTACTGTCTGGCCGAACGTCGCTGCAAGAGACTCTGCCGCAGTGCGGCGAGGTCGTCAGGGCGGTTGAGATTTCGGAAGATCTCGGTCGGTAAGCCCAGGGTTTCATAATCCGGAGGCTTCAGGCGTTGCACCCGAAGCCCCGGCGCGTGGCCGAGTCCCTGGAGATCGAAAGCGCCTTCGCTGACCCGCGCCTCCAGCAGATCGAGAGCCGGCGGCGAATACACCGCGCACAGCGGCTCGAGGCGCGGCGCCGAGCCCTCCACCGGACTCTCGGGCACCGTCAAATCACCGCCGCGGGCGGCGCGCTCGATCAGCAGATCGAGGAGCGCGACCGGCACCCGCGGCAGGTCGCATGCCAGCACCAGGAGCCGCCGTCCGGGGCGCGCCCGCGCGGCGCCGAGGATTCCCGCGGCGGGCCCCCGGCCAGGCCCGTCGGGCACGGAGAAGGCGCCCGCCCGCGGCGCTCGATCGCCCCCCGCCAGCAGCACGTCTTCGCAGCGCGCGGCGAGGCGATGGAGGGTCCAGTCGAGAAGATCGCCGGCTCGACGAAGCCCCAGCTCGCGGACCGGCAGGGTGGCCTTGTCGAGACCCAGGCGGCGGGAGCGGCCGCCGGCCAGCGCCACCCCGACGGGACGCTCGGTCTCGGGTGCGCGCCCCCGCGGGTTGGCGTTCACCCCCGGGACGTCGACGCCGCCTCCTCCTCGTCTTCATCCGACAGCCGAACGAGGCTCGTGGCCTGGAGGCCCTTGGGGCTCTCGATCATGGTGAAGCGCACCTGCTCCCCCTCCGCCAGTCGGTACTCGTCGACCATCAGGGAGTGGTGAACGAAAACATCGCGGCCGTCGTGATCGAGAAAGCCGTAGCCCTTGGCGATGCTGTACCACTTGACGATGCCGAGGAGCTTCTCGCCGCCGGTTTTCTGTTTCTCAGGATCAGGATCGTCGCTCATGTCGCACGGACCTTTCGACCGAAAAAGCAAAAGCCCGCCGGTGAGGGCGGGCTCTTGAGGAGGGAGAGGGCGGAAGCGTTGCCCGGCCGGTGGGCCGGGGCCGCGGTTCGCCGCCGCTGTCCTCGAGGGAGGGATGGTGCCGAAGGC
>JBCCLG010000164.1:0-8915 GCA_039027015.1 Acidobacteriota bacterium
CCGCTCGAGGGAAATAGGAAGGTTCCCCCCGCCGGACTCGCGTCGCCCTCCTGCACCAGCCAGGTCATGACGCCGTCTCTAGTAACGCTCAACATGCCCGGGCCGGTGCCGGTGGATTCGGCGAGGGTCACCACGGTGCCTTTCTCATCCACAAATGGCCTCGGCAAGACGGGGATGGCGGTTCCGTCAACCTGTTCTTCAGCGAGGATCGAGAACTCGACAAATGTCGAGCCGTCCGGGGCGATGTCGCCCGCCGCCGCCACTTTCTCGAGGCCGCCGGCGCGCCACCGTGCCAGGTAAGTCTGGCTTTTGAAACCGGAGACTTTGAGGTCCCGCGCTAAGAAAACGACCTCGCCCCGGCTGTCGATCGCGCCCATGCCGAACTCAGCGATCGTATTGCCGAGGGGCGAAGGATCGCCGACGGCGACTACTGTCTCGATCGACCCGGTCGCCGCGCGATGCACAAAGAGGCCGCGGGTCGAGCTTCCCCCGACCATGTCCGAAAAAAAGAGCACGTCGCCGGCGTCGTTGATTCGAGGTCCGAGGGAGCCGCCGAAGAGCCCGGAGAAGGTTCCCCCGAGAGGCGACGGATCGCCGCAGGTTCCGGTGGAGCCTTCACCTCCGCCGCTACCGCAGCCTCGGACGATTGCCTGGAGGCCCGCCGGGCCCGAGGTCAAGATCGCCTGGTTGCTCGGGTCGCTGAGCAGATCGCCGAAAAAGGTCACGACGCCGTGACGATTGATGTCCAGGTCCTGGCCGAAGAAATCGGCGCCGGTCACCCCTCCCCCGAGGACGGCCTGGCTGGGCTCCGCCGCGATGGTGATCGGACAGGTCTCGGTACCGCGGCTGGAGGGCGCCTCCGCGAAGACCTGGCCAGCGGAAAAGAGGGGGGTCAACAGGACGCAGAGGGGAATCCATCGAGAGGAGGTCGGAATTCTGATCACGGCGGCGATTCCTATGGTGAGGTGCGGGCGCGTATTTTCCTCGGCGCCAGGAGGTAGCGGCCCGCGCTCCAGAGCAGCTTCGGGTCCAGCTTTGGAACAAGAGGTGGGTTTGCGTCCAGGTCGGCGGGCGCATCCCCACTCTTCACGCGGGAAACCGGCCTGCTGGGGATCAACGGAGCGGGCCCGGCTGCCCCCTCGCTTCTCGACAATCACTCGCTGTGGGGAATCGCAGGATGCGCAGCGCTCGTCGAGACATGGCGCCAGCTTCCTGACCTCGACTTCGGAGGTCCTCGGTCGCGGCGCCGCGACCGGGTCAAGGCATCTCGCTGCTCCAGGCCGAGGTGCTGCCGCCCTCGAAGTCATCCCCGAAAACGCCGGTGATCCGAAGCCTCTGGCCGGCCACCCCCGTGCCGCTGCCGTCTTCGGTCCAGGAGTGCCAAACGGCCATCAGCTCCCCGCCGGCGCTGCTGCCGATGGCCGGAAAAACTTGGCGATTCGTCGTGTTGGTGTTGATGCGGAATTCATCGCCGTCGAGGGCGCCGCTCACCAGCAGGCGGCGTCCCCAGATTTCATCGAAGCTGCCGCCGGACGACGCGTCGCCGTCCCAAATCACGACGAAGCCTCCCTGGCCGTCGTAGGCGACCGCCAGATTCTCCTGGGCGCCGATCGTCGTCTGGTTGAGCTGGATCTCTCCGGTTTGGGGCGTGCCGGACGAGTCGTAGATTCGCGCGATGGCGGCGGCTTCGGACCCGTCCTGGTCGCCGCTTTCCCAAACGACCGCGAAGGTGCCGTCAGGGCGCGTGGCGATGCCCGGCAGTTTCTGGTCTCCAATTTCGGTGATGTTCACCTGCTGCTCGTCGCCGATGGCGGTGCCCGCCGAGGAGTAGCGCTTGAGCATCACCGCCCGATTGTCGGCGTCGACGGAGCGACTCGCCCAAACGACGACGAAGCCGCTCGGCGTGGCGATGACCTCCGGATCCTGCTGCCATTCCTGGGTCGTATCGTTGACCCGGACCTCGTTGCCGGGCTGGCCGGTGGAGTCGTAAAGGCGGGCGAAAACGCCGCTGGAGGCGCTGTCGGGGCTCTGGTAGGCAACCAGCATGTTTCCGTTCGAGTCAAAGGCGGCGTGGGCGTCCTCTTGATTGTCGTTTGTCGCCACGCTGACGCGAAACTCGCCGCCGACCGTGGCCCCGGATGAGCTGTAGCGCTGGGCGTAGAGGCCAAATTCGCTGCCGTCCTGGAATTTGCTTCGCCAGAAAATAATGAACGATCCGTCGACGGCCATGACCACCGAAGGCTGGCTTTGAGTGTCTTCGGTTTCGGTATTGACGATGAATTCCGCGCCGTTGGGGGAACCGTCTGGACTGTAGCGCTGGGCGGCGACGGCGTGGTTGCTGTTGTCTTGGCCGATGCTTTCCCAAGTCACCACCGCCGAACCGTCGGGGGCGACGGCGATTTCTGGGAAGGATTGGTTGTTGTTGGTGTACGTGTTGACTCGAAACTCGCCGCCGACGAGCTCGACCCCGGTTTCGGCGGAGAGTCGGAAGCAAAGGAGCCCGCAGAGAGAGAGCAGGCCAGCAAGGAGAGCGGGGGAGGCTGCTAAGGGCTTTGACGAGGGCTTCAGCATAGGTGGCACCTTTGCGATCAGAGAATCCAGCGGTTTGCAGGTCATTACTCCATGCGGATCTTTGAGTTTATGTGCAACATCAAAGTTGAGCTGACCGTCGCGAGGAGGCGCCGGATCGGCAGCGATCCGCGAGTCGGCCCGAGGACGGCGTTGCATCAGGCGATAGAAGTACGCATGTGGAGCAGAAACCCCCGCTGGTCAGGTGCCAATCGAGATGACTCAGCAGAGGGGCCCTGTCAATTCAAAGGACCGCTCTATGACGCTCAAGAGCCTTTCGTTCTGTGCCCCCCCGACTTCCTCCGTGCGCAGCCTGCTTCGGCCGCTCATCCTCCTGACGTGCCTTCTATCGACCGCCGGCAGCGCCTGGCCCGCCACGATCACCGTCGATAGCGCCGCCGACAACGAGACGTCGGGCGACGGCCTGTGCACCCTTCGCGAGGCGCTCAGCAACGCCAACGGGGACACCCAGACCACCGGCGGCGACTGCGCCGCCGGCTCGGGGACGGATCGGATCGAGTTCGACATCACCGGCACCAGCCCGATCGAGATCGAGCTCGCCTCGCAGCTGCAAATCACCGACCCGGTGATCGTTGAGGGCGACAGCCAACCCGGCAATACGGGAGTCTGCTCAGGCTCGATTCAGGATCGGCCCGACTACGGCCTCACCCTGCTCGGCTTTAACGTCACCGGCAGCGGCTCCAACACGGCGTTCAGGGTCAGCAGCGGCGGCGACGGCAGCACGATTCGAGGCCTGAGCTTCCAGGGCTTTGGCTTTTCAACCATCATCGTCCAGGCGGATGACAACCTTTTCGAGTGCAACTCCATCGGCCCGACGGTCGACGGTTCGTCCCTGGCCACGTCCGTGCCCGAAGGCTGGGGCTTCCAGGTTGCGAGCGTTACGGGCAATATCTTCCGTGACAACCTGATCTCGGGCAAGCAGTTCGGCTTTCGGTTCTCGGCCAACCCCGGGGGCAACCAGATCGTCGGTAACTTCATCGGCACCGACCGCTCCGGCACCTCGGCCCTCGCCAACACCACCGGCCTCAGGATCGAGGGCGATAACGAGATCGGCTCTTCGACGGACGGTAACCTGATCTCCGGGAACGACCTCGGGATTCTCTTGCCCGGCAGCGAAGTCGTGATCATCGGCAACCTGATCGGTACCGACGTCAGCGGAACCTCGGCCGTGCCCAACGGCGTGGGGGTGAGAATCACCGGCGACGGCAACTTCCTCGGCGAAAGCGCTCAGAATCGCAACAACGTGATCTCGGGCAACACCGGGGTGGGCGTCGAGATCAGCGGTTCGGACAACCGGGTCGTGGCGAACCACATCGGTACGGATAGCACCGGCTCGTTCGCGGTAGCCAACGGCAGCCACGGGGTCGAGATCACGGGGGCTACCAACTCCATCGGCTTTGGCGGCTTTAACAACGGCAACGTGATCTCGGGCAACCTGGGCGACGGCATCCACATTTCGGGCGATGACGCCGACGAGTCCGATATCTACAGCAACCTCATCGGCGTCAACGCCGAGCAGACCGCGGTGATTCCCAACGGCGGCAACGGCATCACCGTGCTCATGGAGGACGCCGGCAATGCCGAGCTCACGAACACGGTCATCGGCGTTCGAAGGACGACCTTCAGCAACGTGATCGGCGGCAACCTCGGCCACGGCATCTACGTTAATGACACGAACAACAGCAGCGCGACGAGCGTCGCCATTCTGGGCAACCACATCGGCACCGACCGCAGCGATACCGTCGATCTCGGCAACGGTCTCGACGGCATCTATTTCGATAACCACATCGACGGCTCTCGCATCGGTCAGTTCCAGAGCGAAGGGCCAACCTTTACCAACAGCATCGCCTTTAACAACGGCAACGGTATCACCATCGCGGCGGGCAGCAGCCAAGGCAACCAGATCGAGCAGAACTACATCTTCGAGAATGACGGCATCGGCATCGATCTTCAGGACGACGGCCCCACCGCCAATGACGACGGGGACGGGGACGGCGGCGCCAATCGGCGGCAGAACTTCCCGGAGCTGATCGACGCCTCCATCGATTGCGACGGCGATTTGATCATCGAGTTCTTCCTCGACTCGAGCCTGGCGCCCAGCAACAGCCACGGCATCGAGTTCTTCCTGGCCGACGCGGACGGCGAAGAGGGCGCCTTCTTCCTCGGCACGTTCGGCTATATGAGCGCGGCCCCAGCCACCGCGAACTTGGGCGATGCCGACGCTCTCGGCATCGCTTTCGGCGACCGCGTGATCGCCACTGCCGAGAGTAACCTGGGCGATACCTCGGAATTCTCTGCCAGCATCACCGTGGGAACCACCTGCCTTTTTGAGGTCACGAACACCGACGATGCCGGGGCCGGCTCGCTGCGCCAGGCGATCCTGGACGCCAACGCCCAGTCCGGGGCCACGGGTATCTCCTTCAACCTCGCGGGCGACGGTCCCCACGTGATCAGCCCGCTGACGGCCCTGCCGGCGATCACCGACCGCACGGCGATCGACGGAACGAGCCAATCGGGGAACGAGTCGCTCTGCACCACCGCCCTCGCCTCGCGGCCGGACTACCAGATCGTCATCGATGGAGCGGCCGGCGGTCGGCCCGACCTTCTCACCCTGGCCGCGGGCTCCGAAGGCTCGACGATTCAGGGACTCAACCTGCGAAACGGCAATCGGGCGATTGTCGCGCAGAGCGGCGAGAACTCGATCCTGTGCAATCTCATCGGAACGGACGAGTCGGGATCCACGGCGGCCGGCAACAGCGTCGGCGTCGCGATCGATTCGAGCGAGAACGAGATCGGTGGCCTGGTAACCGGTGAGGAAAACGCCATCGCGTGGAACGGCGTCGGCGTCGTGGCGTCGAGCGGCACGGGCAACCTCCTGCACGGCAATAGCTTCTTCCAGAACACCGGGCTGGCGATCGATCTCGGGGCGAACGGCAGCACCCCCAACGACTCAGAGGACGGGGACGTCGGCGCCAACCTGCTCCAAAACTCGCCGGATTTCATCAGCGGCCTCATCGTAGACGCGGAGGTCTTGCTCACCTACACCGTGGACTCGGATCCGGGGAACCAGGCGTACCCCATCACCGTCGACTTCTTCGCCGCCGATTCGGACGGCGAGGAGGGCCAAACGTGGCTCTTTTCCGACGTTTTCGAGTCGGGCGACTCTCCGGGGACCGTCGTGGTGACGCAAATAGCCTCGACTTTTGGGCTCGGCTCCGGCGACGAGCTCGTGGCCCTCGCCACCGATGCCGACGGCAACACCGGCGAATTCTCGGCCCCGGTCACCCTCGAGGACGCCGGCTGCCTCAACGTCACGACGACGGACGAGAGCGGCACCGGCTCCCTCAGCGAGGCCATCACCTGCGCCAACGCCACGGCGGAGCTCGACACCATCACCTTCGGCATCCCGGGAACCGGCCCCCACGTCATTTCCACCACCACCGAGCTGCCGACGATCACGGCGCCGGTGGTGATCGACGGCACGACGCAGTCGGGGAACGGCGCTCTGTGCTCGACCTCGATTCCGAACCGCCCGGCGTATCAAATCGTGATCGAGAACGGCAGCTCGATAGGCACGGGCCTGACCCTCGGCTCAGGCTCCGACGGCTCGACGATCCAGGGCCTCAACGTTCGCGGCTACGGCGGTGAGCTGATCGAGATCGACGGCAGCGCGGGGCACGCGATTCGCTGCAGCTTCCTCGGCACCGACGAAACGGGCACGACCCAGCCGGGATCGAGCGGGCAGGGCGTGAGGATCGACGGCGGCAGCGGCATCACGATCGGCGGCGAGGAGGAAGCGCACGGCAACCTGATCTCCACCCGCTCCCTCGAGATCGGGGTGGCCTTCTTCGGCGGCGGCTTGGGCAACACCGTGCAGCACAACTTCATCGGAACCGACAAATCCGGCACGACGGCGCTGCCCAACGACATCGGCCTGGTGATCAGCAGCACCGGGGGGTCGTTCGAGGATTTCGCGGTGCTCGACAACCTGATTTCCGGCAGCGCCACGCTCGGCATATCGATCGGCGAGGTCGAGAGCCTTGAAATGAAGCGCAACCTGATCGGTACCGACATCACCGGCACGAAGCCGATCCCCAACCAGTGGCAGGGCGTGGGCGTGGGCTTCGTCAATACGGTCACCGGCCAGATCCTGGGCGGCCCGGATCCCGGCGACGGCAACGTCATCGCCTTTAACGGCCGCGACGGCGTCACCGTCGAGAACGACTCCAGCGTCGCGATCCTGGGCAACAGCATCTTCTCGAACACCCAGCTGGGCATCGATTTGGGTGGGGGAGGGGCCAATAACGACTCCGGCGACGCGGATTCGGGCAATAACCAGCTGCAGAATTTCCCGGTGCTCTCCGGCTCGCCGAGCATCGACGGCGGCGCGCTCACGGTCAGCTACTCGGTCGATTCGACGACCGCAAGCGCCGCTTACCCGCTGCGGGTCGAGTTCTTCATGGGCGATAGCGACGGCCAAGAGGGGATGACCTACCTGGGCTTTGATGAGTACACCGCGAGCGACTACTCCGGCTGCGGCGCCGCCCCGTGCACGAAGGCGGCGACCGTTTCCCTGGTGGGCGACGTCGCCGACGGCGAGACCGTGCTCGCCACGGCCACCGACTCGGACGGCAACACCTCCGAATTCGGAGGCGCCGTCACCGCCGCCGTGGGCTGCCTGACGGTAACCACCACCGCAGACTCGGGAACGGGCTCCCTGCGCGAGGCGATCGCCTGCGCCAACGCCGAGTCGGGTCTCGACACGATCACCTTCGCCATCGACGGCGACGGCCCCCACGTCATCACCCTGGCCTCGGATCTGCCCGAGATCGACGACCCGGTGGTGATCGACGGCTCCTCCCAGCCTGGCAATAGCCAGGTGTGCAGCGAGGCCATCGCGGATCGGCCGGACTACGGCGTCGTGATTGACGGTGACGGCGTTGCGACGGCGATTTTCGAGCTCGCCAGCGGCTCCGGCGGCTCAACGATTCAGGGCCTCAACCTGCGGGGCGCCACCTCCAGCGGTCTTACGGCCATCGCCAGCGGCGTCGGCGGCCTCACGATCCGCTGTAATTTCATCGGCACCGACGAGACCGGCCTCACCGCCGACGCCAACGAAATCGGAATCACGGTTGCGAGCGTCGGCGACGTGACGATCGGAGGCACGGATCCGGGCGACGGCAACCTGATCTCGGGCAACACGTCCCAGGGCGTCTTTTTACTCGGCTCCACCGCCTCGGGCGTCGTCCAAGGTAACTTCATCGGCACCGACAGGACGGGCGCCGCGGACCTCGGCAACGGCGGCTTCGGCATCCACCTCCTGATCTCCACCGGCACGGTCACGGTGGGTGGGCTGGCCGACGGCGCGGGCAACGTCATCGCCTATAACGCCGCCGGCTTCGTCGACGCCACCGACACGACCGGACACACGGTCCGGGGCAACAGCATTTTCTCGAATACCGGCCTCGGTATCGATTTGGGTGACGACGGCGCCACCGCCAACGACGAAGGCGACGCCGACTCGGGCGCCAACGAGCTGCAAAACTCACCCCGCCTGCTGGACGCAGTGTCCGCCAGCGGCGCGCTCCAGGTCGGCTATCTGGTCGACAGCGAAACCGCCAACCAGGCCTACCCGCTCGAGGTCGATTTCTACCTCGCCGACGCGGACGGCGAGGAAGGCAGCGAGTATCTCGGCAGCGCCACCTACGAGGCCGCCGACGCCCGGCTGCCCGCGAGAATGAGCTTCGACAACCCGGGCACGGTCGGCGGCGGCGATCTGATCGTCGCGACGGCCACCGACGCCGCCGGAAACACCAGCGAGTTTTCCGCCTCCGTCGAGGTCAACGCCTTCCTGGTCGAGTCGACCGCCGACAGCGGCGCCGGCTCGCTGCGCCAGGCGATCCTGAACGCCAACGCCTCGAGCGGGCTCAATTGGGTGACCACGGCGATCACCGGCGATGGCCCCCACGTGATCGTGGCGGCCTCACCCATGCCGACTCTCACGCAGCCGGTGATTCTCGACGGCTCGATGCAGCCCGGCAACGAGGCCGTGTGCACCGACGCCGTGGCCGACCGAGGCGCGTACCAAATCGTTCTCGACGGCACCGACGTCGAGAACGACGCCTTCGTGATCGAAGCCGGCGCCGATGGCTCGACGATCCAGGGTCTCAACATCCGCAACTTCGGCGAGAGCGCCATCGTCTTCGATGAAAGCTCAGGCAACGTCATCCGCTGCAACTTCATAGGCACCGACGAGGAGGGCACGGCGGCCATGGGCAACGCCGTCGGCCTCTACATCGCCGGCGGCGACGGCAACCGGATCGGCG
>JBCCLG010000165.1:0-8903 GCA_039027015.1 Acidobacteriota bacterium
CGCCGGCCCCCTCCACCCCCGGGTGCCGCGCGGCTTCTCCGCCGGGCCCATGCGCGCTTTAAGCGGCGCGCTCTATGCCCTGCAAAGCGCCAGCGGCGTGCGGCGCTGGGATCAATATCGCCGGGGCCTGCAGCTGCTCTCGGCGATCGGCGATCCGTGCCGCTTCTACCTCATCCTGCGCAACGCCTGGGACCTAGACCGCGGGGCCTACCGGCTCTACGGCCCGGCCTGGCGCGGCTTTGAGCCCGAGACCACCACCGAGCGCTTCGCCGAATTCTTCAGGCCGCGCGGCGCCCGCTCCCTCGAGCAGGCCCTGCGCGCCGAGATGCGCACCAAGATGGTGGACGACTTCCTGCTCAACGAGGATCGCGTGAGCATGGCCCACGGCCTCGAGGTGCGGGTGCCCTTTCTCGACCGCGATCTCGTGCGCTACGCCGCGACGATTCCCGCCGGCCTCAAGATCCGGCGCCAGCAAACCAAATGGCTCTTTCGCCGGGCGGTGGCGCCGCTGCTGCCGCCCCGCGCCACCGCCCGCGCCAAGCGCGGCTTCCACTTCGACGCCCTGGACCGCTTTCGCAAGGATCTCCGGCCCCTGGCGCGCCGGGTTCTGACGCGCCAAAGGGTCGAGGAGCGGGGCTGGTTCGACTACGGCTTTCTGCGCGAGATTCTCGACCACCCGCCCCACCCGCGCATGCGCTGGCACTACTACATGCTGTGGCTCGCCCTGGGCCTCGAGATTTGGGCCCGCCTCTTTCTCGAGGGCGATATGCGCCGCCCCGAGCTGGAGCTGGAGGCGCTCTTCCCGTGAGCGCCGTCGCCCCGCCCTCGCCCGCCCAGCGGGCCAGCTGGCGTCGCCGCCTCGGGCTCTACGTCTCGATGCTGCGCTACGGCAGCGCCCACAATCGGGACTTTGCCCGCGAGCACTTCGCCTTCTTCGAGCGCCTGCGCGCCGACGTTCGCCGCCACCTGGGCGAGCTCGAGGGGCTGCGGGTGCTGGAGGTGGGGTGCGGCAAGATGATGTGGCTCAGCCTGCTGCTGCACAGCTGCGGCGCGCGGGTGACGGGCTTTGACACCGAGTGGTCGCAGCCGCGGGCGACGCCGGCCAAATACTGGCGCATCGGGCGCACCAGCGGCGCCGAGCGGGCGCTCCGCACCCTGGTGTGGGACGCCCTCTACGCCCGCCCCTACTACCGGGAGCTGGCCGCCGTGAGCCCGTTCGCCCTGCGCTTTGAGGGCCTCGACTGCCGGCGGATGAGCGTCACGGAGCTCGACTTTGCCGCGGACACCTTCGACCTGGTGGTGTCGCACGAGGTCTTCGAGCATCTGCCGGACGTTCACGGGGCGCTCGAGGCCGTGAGCCGCGTGCTCAGGCCCGAGGGCCTGACCTACATCTACACCCACAGCTTCACCAGCCTCTCGGGCGGCCACCACATCGCCTGGAAATACCCCGACCGCGAGCCCTCGACCACCGTGCCGCCGTGGGATCACCTGCGCGAGCGGCGCTTTCCCGAGATCCCCTCATGGATCAACGGCTGGCGCGAGGCGCAGTACCGCCAGGCCTTCGAGCGCCGCTTCGAGATCGTCGAGTGGCTGGCTACCGAGCGCGAGGGCGAGGCCCTGCTGACTCCCGAAATCGAGGCCGAGCTGGCCGACTACGGCCGCGACGAGCTGCTCATCAAGGGCTTTATCACCTTGGCCAGGCCCCGCTAGCGGCGGCGGCTCAGTCCAGGAGGCCCTGCCGCCTGCGGATGGTGGCGACCACCGAGCTGTCCGCGCCGAGCGACGCGGTCGCCAGCTCTAAATCGGTCGCCAGCGCGGCGCGAGCTTCGCCCAGCCGCCCCTGCTCGATCCACACCTCGGCCAGAACGCCCCGCGCCTTGAGCACCGGCGCCGAGGCCGGGCCGGAGCCCGCGACGCGGTGGATCTCGAGGGCCTCGAGCAGCAGGCTCTCCGCCTCGTCGAGGCGATCCTGGGCCAGCAGACTCTCGGCCAGGGTCTTGCGGACCACGGCGAGGCTGGGATGATTTTCGGGCAGTGCCTGGGCCAGGCCTCCCAAAGCCTGGCGAAAGAGGGTCTCCGCCTGTCCCGGCTCGCCGAGGTCGAGCAGCAGGACGGCCAGGTTGTTGGCGGCGGTCGCCGCGCGCGGGTGCTCGCGGCCCAGGGCGCGTTCGTGGATCGCCAGCACCTGGCGGTAGAGCTGCTCGGCGGTTTCGAGATCGCCCTGACTCTTGCGGGCGTAGGCCAGATTGTTGAGCAGCGCGGCGACCTGAAGGTGATCCCCCGCCGAGAGCCGCCCGGTAGATGCGCAGCGCCTCGCGCATCTTCACCTCGGCGGCCTCGAACAGCTCCCGCGCCACGAGCGTCCGCGCGGTATTGCTGAGCACCGACGCCAGCTGCACGTGATCGGGACCGAGGGAGGCTAAAAAGAGCGTCTCGGCCTCCGCATAGGCCTTCTCCGCCGCGTCGTAGCTGCCGCGCGCGTGCAGGATGAGCCCCAGGAGGTTGAGCGAATGGGGGATTGACGGGTGATCGCCGTCGAAGCGCTCGCGGCGCAGCGCCAGGCCCTCGCGGCACAGCTCTTCGGCCTCCTCCAGGCGACCCTGGCGATAGACCACCGAGGCCAGGTTGTTGAGCGTGTCCGCCTCGCTGGGATGACCGTCGGGATAGATCCGTTTCTGGCCCGCGAGGGCCAGCCGATATTTGGCCTCGGCCTCGGCGTAGAGGCCGCGCTTTTCTAGCAGCAGGCCCAGCACCACATCGAGACGAGCCACCCGCGGGTAGAGCTCGCCGTAGGCGCGCTCGAAGGTTTGCCGGGCCCGCTCGTAGAGGGCCTGGGCCTTCTCGACATCCTCGCCCTGGGTTCTCTCCAGCTCGCCGAGACCCATCAGCACCTCGGCGTAGCGCGGGTCGTCCGAGCCGTAGCGCTCGTCCGCCAGCTCGAGGGCGCGCTCCAGCAGCTCGCCGGCGCCGCCGTAGTCGCCCTCGATACGCAGCACGCCCGCCCGCGCCCGCAGCCGGCGGATCTCCAGCGGCCGCGGCGAGGCCCCCGGCTCGGCCTCCTCGCTCTTGACGAAAAGGCGCGTGGCCTCCCCGTAGTCGCCCTGCATGCGGCGCAGCTCGCCCAGGTCGAGGAGCGCCTCGGAAACCTCGGGATGGACCTCGCTCCGCCACAGACGGCGGCGGATTTCCAGCGACTCCTCGAGATGCGTTTCCGCGTCGTCGAGGGCTCCGAGATTCAGATACGCGCGGCCGATGGTCGACACCAGCCGCGACCGCGTGCGCGGCTGTTCGGCGAAGCGAAAGGGGATATCGCGGGCGCCCTGGTCGAGAAGCTCGCGGGCAGTGACGGGCCCCTGACCGCCGCTCCCGGGATCGGCGTTCTCGAAGAGACCCTCGAGGAAGCCGGTGACCTCGACGCTCAGGGCCTGCTCCTCGAGGAGCCGGTCCCGCTGGCGCACCAGACCCGCAATCAGCGCGAGCACCACTGCGAGGATGGCGGCGCTGGCCAAGACCGGCCAGCGGTGGCGGGTGAGGAACTTCCCGAGCCGATAGGAGACGGTCTGCTCGCGGGCCAGCACCGGCAGATCCTCGAGATAGCGCTGGAGGTCCCGGGCCAGATCCTCCACCGAGGCGTAGCGCGCGACGGGGTCTTTGCGCAGGGCCATCGATACGATGCGGTCGAGATCGCCGGACAGCTGGCGGATCAGCGTCTCGCCGTCGCGCGCCGAGCGGGCGGCGGCGAGGGTCGACGAGTCCTCCGGCGACTCAGAGGCCGCGCTGCGCAGCCGCCGCGACGGCGGCGGCGGCTCCTCATGACTCAGGGACTCGACAAATTGAGCGAGCGACAGGCCGCGGCTGACCAGCGGCTTGCGGCCGCACAGCAGCACGTAGAGGATCACCCCCAGGGAGTAGACGTCGGATCCGGTGGTGATGGCGCCGCCGGTGACCTGCTCGGGGCTGGCGTAGTCGGGGGTCAGGGGGCTGCCCGAGCCGTCGGATAAGGCCACCGTGAGGTCGGGTTCGTCGGAATCGCCGAGGAGCTTGGCGACGCCGAAGTCGAGCAGCTTGGGCCGGCCCTCGGTGGAGACCAGCAGATTCGCCGGCTTGAGGTCGCGGTGGACCACCAGGCTGCGGTGGGCGAACTGCACCGCGCGGCACACCTCGATGAAGAGCTCGATGCGGCCGCGCACGTCGAGCCGCTGCTCGTCGCAGTAGCGGTCGATGGGCGTGCCGTCGACCAGCTCCATGACCAGGAAGGGTCGCCCGTCGCTGGCGGTTCCGCCGTCGAGGAGGCTGGCGATCGCGGGATGCTTGAGGTTGGCCAGAATCTGGCGCTCGCGGCGGAATCGCTCTACCCGCTCCTCGCCCGCGAGGTCGCCGCCGCGCGGCAGCAGCTTGACCGCCACCTCATCGTCATAGACGCCGTCGGCCCGCCGCGCCCTGTACACCACCCCCATGCCGCCCTGGCCGATCTTCTCGATCAGCCGATAGCGCTCGATCTCCTCGCCCTCGCCGGGCTCCGTCGCCGCCTGGGCGGCGGGAATCGCCAGCAGGGTCTCGTCGTCCTGGTGGTACTCGAGCAGCGAGAGAACCTCCTGGCGCAGGCCCTCGTCACCGCCGCACGCCCGGGCTAGAAAAGCGTCTCTTTCGCCCGGCTCGAGATCGAGACAGCCGTGGAAGAGCTCACGGGCGCGCCGCCAATTTTCTCTTTCGGTCGTCATATCGAGGGTATTTTCCGGATTCCGTGAGAGCTTTCAGGCCAGTCTACGCCTTTGTTTGTGGCGGACTCGGAAGCTCCAGCCGCCCGACTGTTCGACCTGGCCGCCGCGCTGCGCCGCTCTTCCGGCTCTCGCCGCGGCTCCCGACATCAAACGCGCTCGCGGGCCCCGACGGCCGCGCGCCTCGAGATGAAAGGCTTACGATCCATCATGTTCTCTTCTTCGACTGCGGGTAGACAAAACCATATCGCTCCGAGACGCCGGCTCGCCGCCGCCTCGGCGCTCTTATTCACGCTTTTCGCGGGCTCCTCGCTGCGCGCCGGCGACGACCTGGTCATTTTTCCGGAGGCCCACACGGGCTCGCCGCCCAACGCGCCGATCTCCGTCGCCGCTCTGCTCGAGAACGACGGCGACTCCGGAGCGATCGCTGGCTTTACGCCGGCCTCGCGCGGGGTCCTGAGCCTCCAGGGCTTACACTTTATCTACGTACCTGGACCCGACTTCTACAGCGCTGGGCTGGATCGCTTTACCTACTGGACGGAAGAGGATCCGGCGGCCCAGACCGTGACCCTAATGCGGGGCCTGACCCGCAGCCTCTCGACCGACGGATTCGCCACGCTTTCGAGCGGTCAATGCGCCTGGAACCACGTTACCGAACCCACCTCGAGCGGCGTCTCCCTGATCTCGGATCCCGTCGACGGCTGCATGGCGCGCTTCGACGCCGCCCTCTCCGTCGAGTCGATCATCCTGAACGACGATCTGGGCAATCCGGGCCCGGCCGGAGGCCATACCGAGATGATTCTCGACGGCGGCAATATCCCGCCCCTCGAGCTGGCCGTGCCCAACCTCTACATGGTCGCCACCGAAAACGGCAGCGAGCGCTTCGGGCTCTTCGAGACCTCGGAAGGTCTGGTGCTCCGGGCCACGGAGGTGGACTCCACCGTCGTCCAGTCGGCGGCCACCGAGAAACCGGCGCTGCGCACCAAAATCGGCCTCACCTGGTGGTTTGAAAGCCAGCCAGGAGTGCGCGACGGCGGCCTCGCCCTCGAGATCGACGGCGCGCTCAAGCTGCGCCTCGAGGGTCTCCAGCTCGGCGCCTTCAGCGAGAATTTGAGGTGGTCCTTCGGCCCAGGCGGAGAGGGGGGAGTTCTGCTCGGTCGCGCCCGGGTCTTCACCAGCGACCGCACCCCCACCTTCCAGCCGATCTACTCGAACTACGGCCGCACCGACGACTGGTCGAAGCGCGTCAACCCGGCGATGGTGGCTCTCGAGGGCAGCGCCGATCCCTACTGGCGCCTCTCCGTGCCGCCGGCGCCGAGCACGGTGCAGCTGGTGGACGATCGGGTTCTGGGCTCGAACCAATACAACGTCCGTTTCGAGGTCGGGCTCGACTCGCTCTCGCTGCCCGACTGGCAGTGGGTGAACCTCCTGCGGTCGACCACCTCCCGGGGCCGTCAGGATCCCTTCAGGGTGCAGCTGCGCCGCCACCCGGTCGACGGATTTCAGGTGCGCGGTCTCGCCAGGAGCGGTAACCTCAGCGAGTCCACCCCGTGGGTACCGATCCGGCTCACCGGCGCAGACGACCGTCCGGTGATCGAGCTTCGCTGGCGAACGTCTCTCGGCAGAGCGCCCTCGAGCCACACCGGCTACCTCCTGCTGCGGGTGGACGGCGGCGATCCCGCGATCGTCAATCAACTCCATAACGGCCTCGCCGACGTCAACTCCGTGAGCGTGGGCCTCGGCGGCCCGCCGATCGGATCCAGCGGCTCGCTGGTGATCGACAGCTTCGATTCCTGGCGCTGATCATGAACTCTCCCGATCCCCCGCAGCCGCCCCAAGACCCCGAGGACGATCCCGCCAGTCACGACGTGACGGATCTTCTCCGGCGCTGGGGAACGCGCGGGGATCGGGGGGCCCTCGATTCCCTGGTGCCTCTAGTGCACCAGGAGCTGCGGCAGATCGCCGGACGCCTTTTTGCCGGCGAGCGCGCCAGCCACACCCTGCAGCCCACCGCGCTGGTCAGCGAGGCGTACTGCCGGCTGATCGGCAGGCAGCAGGCGGAGTGGAACGATCGGCTGCATTTCTTCAGCTTCGCGGCTCGGGAAATGCGCCGCATCCTGGTGGACCACGCGCGCAAGGACCGAGCGAAAAAGCGCGGTCAAGGCTTCGAGATCCTGAGTCTCGAGGAGAGCGAGAACCCGCAGGTCGAGCCCCAGGTGGTCGACCTGCTGGCTTTAGACGGCGCGCTCGAGCGCCTCGCGGCCCTCGACGAGCGCCAGGCCCGGCTGGTGGAGCTGCACTACTTCGCCGGGCTCTCCGCCGTCGAGATCGCCGAGGCCGAGGAGCTTTCGCAGCCCACGGTCTACCGCGATCTCGCCATGGCCCGCGCCTGGCTCAAAAGGACCCTCGATTCGGGGGGAGGTCAGGGCCCCGGGGGGCGCTGACGCTGGTAGTGCAGAAGCTCCTCGAGGTAGATGCGGTGGCGGTTGAGCATGTCGCCGATCACCCCGAAGTGCAGCATGATGACCGCCAGGCCGAAGAAGGCGCCGGCGGTCACCCCCACCCAGGTGTAGGGGAAGAATTTGCCGCTCGTCAGGTAGTGCGACAGAAAAAACAGGCCGAAGCCCGCACAGGCCGCCAGACACAGGAGCGCGAGCACGCCGAAGAAGCGCAGCGGGTGGTAGTCGCGGTAGGAGCGGAAGATGATGAAGGCGGTGCGGAAGCCGTAATTCCACAGATTGCCCGCCACCCGGCTGGTGCCGTGCTGACGCTCGCCGCGTACCCGGATCGGCACCTCGGCGATGCGCAGACCGCGAAACGCCAGGTTGAGAAACACCTCCTGGGTGTAGGTAAAGCGCGCCAGAAGGTAGAGCTGCTGGGCCGCCCGGCGGTGGTAGCAGCGCATGCCGCAGGAGACGTCGTAGAATTTCTGCCCGGCGAGGTTCGACACCAGGCGGCTCATCATCCGGTTTCCCCACAGCTTGACGCCGGGCATGTCGGGCAGAAGGGCCGGGTCGATGAACCGCGAGGCGGTGGTGAAGTCGGCGTCGCCCGCGACCACCGGGGCGATCAGGGCGGGGATATCGGCGGGGTCGAATTGGCCGTCGGAGTCGATGGTGACGATCAGGTCGGCGCCGCGCTCGAGGCCCTGGGTGAGGGCGGTGTGAAAGGCCGCGCCCACCCCGCGGTTGCTCGCGTGGCTGAGCACCTGCGCCCCCGCCTCCTCCGCTCGCTGGCGGGTGCGATCGCTGCTACCGTCGTCCACCACCAGAACATCCACGCGCGCCACGCCGGGAATGGCGCGGGGGATCTTGCCGATCACCTCGCCGATGGTCTTCTCTTCATCGAGGGCCGGCAGGGTGACGAGGAGGCTCAGGCCCGCGGGCGGATCGGCGGACGCCGAATCGGCCGCGGCGGGGTCGCGGGGCTGCATCGCGAGAGTGTAGTGCAATCCGCCGGACGGCCGTGCGCCTCATGGCGCCGGCGCCTCCTGAGACTCGCGCCGCCAGATCTCGACGTCTCCGCCGTCCTCCGCGAGCTCCAGCTTGCGAAACCCCGCCGCCTCGAGAGCCTCAGACAGCGCCTCGCTCCCGGGCCTCACCGGCAGCACCGCGGCGTCGATCTCCGGATCGATCTCGAGCTGCCGCCGCAGGGCCGCCGCCGCGTGGGGCAGCTGGGGATCGTCCAGCAGGAGGCCGATGCGGCGCCGGCGCACGATCTCCGCGCGGCTGAGCGCTCTGCCGACGTGGCGCTCTAGGTAGCCGCGCACGATCAGCGGATAGACCGGCCGGTGGAAGGTCGGCAGCCAGGCGGCCACGTCGCGGGGCGCCGCCACCCGCGAGCCCGCCGGCAAAGCCCCGTCGGCGAGAGCCGCCCAGCGATACTCCGGCTCGGGCACCTTCAGAGCCGGCCGGCCCAGCCGCACCCGGTTGCCCTCCGAAAGACCGTGGGGCACCTCGCCGAGAGCGGCGACCCACCAGGCCCCGAGGACGGCGAAAATGGCGATTCCCGGGGCGCGCGAAAGCGGCCAGCCCGGCGACCGCGCGGCGAGGAAGCCGCCCCGCCCAATCAGCGGAGCCACGGCGATCAGCGTCAGCAGCAGCGGCACCGGCAGGGCCCACAGGGAGCGCCAGTAGGAGCGGCCCGTGACGTGTGCGGCGATCCAGGGTCCGAAGAAGGGGTTGA